>NZ_JBELKF010000035.1:0-33379 GCF_042089775.1 Palleronia sp. | reverse complement strand
GCGCCAGACATCAACCGGCGGACCCTCCGTAAGGCCGGAGGGAAGTTGGGGCTCAAGTCCCGGGAAGTCGCCGGGACGTCCTGCCGCGGCAGTGGCGCGACTTGAGATCTGAGGCAAGACTAAGGGAGAGCGATCAGGTGCCGGCCTCGCCCATGAACCAGGCGGTTCGGGGGCCGGCGGAGTGGCGTCCAGGGCAAGCATCGCCTGCCCCGGACCATTTTGAGCTTACTGCCAGGACTGCACGAGTTCGTCATACGAGACGGTCTCGGGCTCTTCCTCTTCGTTCTCGAGCTTCGGCTTCGGCGCGCCCGGCTGCTCGAGCCAGTATTCCGCGCTCTGCTCTTCGTTCAGCTGCGGGCCGAGATCACCCTGCACGCCGGCACGCTCGAGGCGCGCCATCACGTCCTCCATGTCCGAGCACAGCGTGTCCAGCGCTTCCTGCGTGGTCTTCGCACCGGACATCGCGTCGCCGATGTTCTGCCACCACAGCTGCGCCAGCTTCGGATAGTCGGGGACGTTGGTGCCGGTCGGCGACCACTGGGTGCGGGCGGGCGAACGGTAGAACTCGACCAAACCGCCCAGGTTGCCGGCCCGCTCGGTGAAGTGGTCCGAGTTGATCGTGCTCTCGCGGATGAAGGTCAGGCCCACGTCGGACTTCTTTACGTCCACGGTCTTCGAGGTCACGAACTGCGCGTAAAGCCATGCGGCCTTGGCGCGGTCGGTCGGTGTCGAGTCGAGGATCGTCCAGCTACCCACGTCCTGGTAGCCGATCTTCATGCCCTCTTCCCAGTAGGCGCCGTGCGGCGAGGGGGCCAGGCGCCACTTGGGCGTGCCGTCCTCGTTCATCACCTCTTCGGAGTCCACGAGCGGTGCCACAAAGGTGGTGTACATGAACATCTGCTGGGCGATGTTGCCCTGCCCCGGAACCGGACCCGCCTCGGAGAAGGTCATGCCGGCGGCAGCGGGGGGCGAGTAGTTCTGCAGCCACTGGATCGCCTTGTCGACCGCATAGACGGCCGCGGGCGAGTTGGTCGCGCCACCACGATCCATGCAGGCCCCGACGGGCTGGCTGTCCTCGTTCACGCGGATGCCCCATTCGTCCACCGGCAGGCCGTTCGGCTCGCCCGTGTCGCCCATTCCGGCCATGGACATCCACGCGTCGGTGTAACGCCACCCGAGCGAAGGATCCTTCTTGCCGTAATCCATGCTGCCGTAGATCTCCTGGTCCACGCCCATGTGGCTCAGATCCCGGCCGGTGAAGAACTCGGCGATGTCCTCGTAGGCCGACCAGTTGACCGGAACGCCCAGCTCGTAGCCGTACTGCTCCTGAAAATCTGCCTTGTTCTTCTCGTCGTTGAACCAGTCGTAGCGGAACCAGTAGAGGTTCGCGAACTGCTGGTCGGGCAGCTGGTAGAGCGCGCCGTCCGGGGCGGTCGTGAACTCGGTACCGATGAAGTCCTCGAGGTCCAGCGTCGGCGAGGTCACGTCGGCGCCTTCGCCTTCCATCCATTCCGAAAGGTTACGGGCTTGGCCATAGCGCCAGTGGGTGCCGATCAGGTCGCTGTCGTTGACATAGGCATCATAGACGTTCTGGCCCGACTGCATCTGCACCTGCAGACGCTCTACCACGTCGCCCTCGCCGATCAGGTCGTGGGTCAGGTTGATCCCGGTGATATCCGAGAACGCCTTCGCCAGGACTTGGCTTTCGTATTCATGCGTGGTGATCGTCTCGGACACCACGTTGATGTCCATGCCCTGGAATTCCTGGGCGGCGTCGATGAACCACTGCATCTCGGCCTCCTGCTCCTCGCGGGAGAGAGTCGAGACGTCGCCGATTTCGTTGTCGAGAAATTCCCGAGCCGCCTCCATGTCCGCGAATGCGGGACCGGAGAGAAGCCCGAGCGCCACCGTCAACGCGGTAGTCGATCTGAGCGAAACGTTCATGTTGGTTTCCTCCCTTTTGAACGTTGGTCTTGGGTCCGTGGGCTTACACGAACCGGAATATGGCCGCCGCAAGGACGACACATAGGATCAGCGCGATCCACTGAGGCCCGAGGGCCAGAGCGAGCCACGCCAGATTGAGGAATGCCGAAGCGAGCAACGCGATGAACAGCCGGTCGCCGCGGGTCGTCTCGATGCCCAGCACACCGCGCCGGGGCGGCTCGGGGTCGCGGATGGCCAGGATCGAGAACAGGACGAGCAGTCCCGCCACCGCCCAGAAGAACAGCGCGGTTGGCAGCACCCACGCCATCCATCCGCCGGGGTTGAGGCTTGCGGTCCATTCGATCACAGCGTCCTCGCCCGACGCGCGCATACCTGCCCACAGGATGAAGAGGCCAAGGGCGACCCACGGCACCACCAACGCGGCGACAAGGCCGGTGTGGCTGCGCGGGGTACGAACGTCGTCGGCGGACGTCATGACGTGGACTTCTTTCGGGGCTCGAAGTGCACATACTGTTGCGCGGGATTCATCGGGTAGTCGGTCGGACAGATATTCTCAAAAGGCGGCTGCCGGATCGCCGCATAGAACGCCTTGCCAAGGTTTTGGTGGTCGGTCCCGGACATTGCCCTCCATTCGTCATCCGTGAAGAGATCGGGCAGCGTGAATGCTTTCCCGGGACCTTTCATCCAGATCCGCTCAATCAGCGTATCCTTGTGATCTTGCAAAAGTTGTTCACCAAGTTTCATCAAACCCTCCCTAGGGCAAAGCCCTTCGCGATGTAATTGCGGACGAAGTAGATCACGAGCGCGCCGGGGATGATGGTCAGCACTCCGGCCGCCGCCAGTACGCCCCAGTCGATCCCGGCTGCCCCTACCGTGCGGGTCATCGTGGCGGCGATTGGCTTGGCATCAACGCTGGTCAGGGTGCGCGACAGCAGCAGTTCGACCCACGAGAACATGAAGCAGAAGAAGGCCGCGACACCGATGCCGCTCGAGATGAGGGGAATGAAGATCTTGAGGAAGAACCGCGGAAACGAAAATCCGTCGACATAGGCGGTCTCGTCGATCTCCTTCGGAACGCCGCGCATGAAGCCTTCGAGAATCCAGACCGCCAGCGGCACGTTGAAGAGGCAGTGCGCCAAAGCCACCGCGATGTGCGTATCGAACAGACCCACGGAGGAATAAAGCTGGAAGAACGGCAGTGCAAAGACGGCCGGGGGCGCCATGCGGTTTGTCAGCAGCCAGAAGAACAGGTGCTTGTCGCCCATGAAGTTATAGCGCGAGAAAGCGTAGGCGGCGGGCAGCGCGACGGTGATCGAGATCACCGTGTTCATCACCACGTAGATCAGCGAATTCACGTAGCCCATGTACCAGGACGGATCGGTCAGAATGGTCTCGTAGTTCGCGAATGTCAGGTTCTGCGGCCAGAGCGAGAAGCTGCCCAGGATCTCGGTGTTGGTCTTCAGGCTCATGTTCACGAGCCAGTAGATCGGGATCAACAGGAACAGCAGGTAGATCGTCATCACCACGGCCGAGCCGTTGAACCGCGACCCGCGCTTCAGCTTGGTGTTGGCATCCTCGGGCGTGACGTCCCCGGGCAGCGTCGCGGCGCCGGGTGCGGCAGGAGATTGGTCGGTCACTTGCCGCCCTCCTCTTTGTCCATGTTCGTCATGACGATGTAGAAGACGTAGCTGATCACCATGATGACAAGGAAGTACATCAGCGAGAACGCCGCCGCCGGGCCAAGGTCGAACTGGCCGAGGGCCATCTTCACAAGGTCGATCGACAGGAAGGTGGTCGCGTTGCCGGGTCCGCCGCCGGTCAGGACGAAGGGCTCGGTGTAGATCTTGAAGCTGTCCATGAAGCGCAGGAGGATCGCGATTGTCAGCACGCCGCGCATCTTGGGCAGTTCGATGTAGCGGAACACGGCCCAGCGGCTGGCTTGGTCGATCTTGGCGGCCTGGTAATAGGCGTCTGGGATGGATTGCAGGCCGGCATAGGCCAGAAGGACCACCAGCGACGTCCAGTGCCAGACATCCATGACGATCACCGTCGCCCAGGCGGCATAGAAGCCCTGCGTATAGTTGTAGTCGATCCCCAAGGCATCCAGCGTATAGCCCAGCAGGCCGATATCCACGCGGCCGAAGATCTGCCAGATCGTCCCCACGACGTTCCACGGGATCAGCAGCGGCAGCGACAGCAGCACCAGGCACAGCGACGCCCAGAAGCCCTTCTTCGGCATGTTGAGCGCGATGAAGATACCCAGCGGCACCTCGATGGCAAGGATGATCCCCGAGAAGACGATCTGCCGGCCAAGCGCGTTCCACATCCGCTCGGAATGGAGCATCTCGTCGAACCAGGTGAGGCCGGCCCAGAAGAACTGGTTGCTGCCGAACGTGTCCTGCACCGAGTAGTTGACCACCGTCATCAGCGGAATCACGGCCGAGAACGCGACAAGGATCAGCACCGGCAGGACGAGGAACCAGGCTTTCTGGTTGTCGGTCTTCATCACGCGGCCTCCTTCTTCGTGGACAGCGGGGCGTCCCCGCCTTCGGGGGCCACGCGCCACTCGTCCTCGTAGACGTTCACGCCGCCCTCGACGAACTGAACGTGCGTGCCGCCATCGGGCACCGATGCCCCTTCGCCCACGATGGCCGAGACCTCTTGTCCGCCAAGGTCGAGGCGGACAATCTTGTGGCGACCGACATCCTCGACCCGCCGCACCCGCGCGGGAAGTCCATGTTCGCCGAGGCGAATGTACTCGGGCCGCACGCCGATCTTCACCCTCCCGCCCTTCAGCGAATAGCCGGTGCCAAGATCAAACTGCGTCCCCGCGATCCGCGCCTTGCGGCCCTCGATTTCGGCGTCGAACAGATTCATGCCGGGCGAGCCGATGAAATAGCCGACGAAGGTGTGGGCCGGACGCTCGAACAGCTCGTCCGGAGTCCCGATCTGGACCACGCGGCCGTCATGCATCACGACGACCTTGTCGGCGAAGGTCAGCGCCTCGGTCTGGTCGTGGGTGACGTAGATCATCGTGTGGCCGAAATCGTGGTGCAGCTTCTTCAGCTGGGTCCGAAGCTCCCACTTCATGTGGGGGTCGATCACCGTCAGCGGCTCGTCGAACAGAAGAGCGTTCACGTCGTCGCGCACCATACCGCGGCCAAGGCTGATCTTCTGCTTGGCATCCGCCGTAAGACCGCTCGCGCGGCGGTCCAGCACATCCTCCATGTCGATCATGCGGCCGACGCGGGCGACGCGCTCTTCGATCTCGGTCGCGGGCAGGCCCCGGTTCCTCAGCGGGAAGGCGAGGTTCTGGCGCACGGTCATCGTGTCGTAGACCACCGGAAACTGGAACACCTGCGCAATGTTGCGGTCCGCCGTGGGCAGATGCGTCACGTCCTTGCCGTCGAACATCACGCGCCCGTGGCTGGGCACAAGCAGTCCCGAGATGATGTTCAGCAGCGTGGACTTGCCGCAGCCCGAGGGGCCGAGCAGCGCGTAGGCTTCGCCGTCCACCCAATCGTGGTTCAGCTCTTGCAGGGCAAAGTCGGCCGGCGACTGCGGGTTCTCGTGATAGGAATGGGCGAGGTTCTCGAGGGTGATCTTGGCCATCACGCGGCCTCCGCATAGGGGGCGGGCTGCACGAGGCGGCCGTCTGCGGCGAAGATGTAGACGTGCCGCGGATCAAGGTGGACGGTCAGCGGCTGGCCGGGATCCAGGTGGCGCACGCCGGGAATCAGGCCGACCCAGCGGCGCCCCTCGTATGCCAGGTGAACGAAGGTTTCCGAGCCTGTGATCTCGGTCACGCTTAGCGTCGCATCGAAGCTGAGCGCCCCGCGCCCGTCGAGGGACAGGTGGTTCGCCCGGAAGCCAGCGGTATAGGTGCCGTCGCGTAGATCGTGGCCAAGGGTCGCGGCAGCGATCTCGTGCCCCTTCCCGAAGCGCACGGTGTCGCCGGTCTTTTCGATGTCGATGAAGTTCATCGGCGGGTCCGAGAACACGCGGGCCGTGGTCGCGTCGGCGGGCTTGCGATAGACCACCGGCGTCGGCCCGAATTGCGTCACGCGGCCCTGCCAGAGCGTCGCGCAGTTGCCGCCCAGAAGCAGCGCCTCTTCGGGTTCGGTCGTCGCATAGACGAAGATCGAGCCCGAGCGTTCAAAGATCTTGGGGATCTCGGCGCGCAGCTCTTCCCGCAGCTTGTAGTCGAGGTTCGCCAGCGGCTCGTCGAGCAGCACCAGTCCCGCGTTCTTCACGAGCGCCCGGGCCAGTGCGCACCGTTGCTGTTGGCCGCCCGACAGCTCCAGCGGCTTGCGGTCGATCTGCGGGGTCAACTGCATCAGCTCGGCCACCTCGCGCACGCGGCGGTCGATCTCGTCCTTGTCCAGCCCCAGAAGCCGCATGGGCGAGGCGATATTGTCGTAGACGGTCATCGAGGGGTAGTTGATGAACTGCTGGTAAACCATCGCCACCTTGCGGTCCTGCACCCGCTGGCCGGTCACGTCCTGCCCCTGCCACAGGATACGCCCCGTGGTCGGCTGGTCGAGCCCCGCCATCAGCCGCATCAGCGACGTCTTGCCCGCCAAGGTTGGCCCGAGCAGCACGTTCATCGTGCCAGGCTCCAGCGTCAGGTTCGTCGGGTGGATGTGCGTCTTGCCGCCCACCACCTTAGAGACGCCCTCTAGCGTCAGGGTCATCGCCCGCTCCCCTCCCAGGTTCCGCCGCGACGGAGTTCACGCCCGTCCGGAATGGCATGAAGGCCCGCAATCCGGCGATTTGTCCATCGCTCAGATGCGTTACCTTCCGGAAATGGCCAGGGATTCAAGGTGTCCTCCAGATCGGTCACTGTTCCTCCCGAACCTCGCAGCCAGTCACGCGCAGGTTACATGGCAGATGCGCGGGCAGCAACCACCGGCTTTCGCTTTTGTTCGCTTCGCAGCGAAGTCACCCGCGCCACACGTGCGCCAAAGCAGGTATGGCGGCAGAAAACCCCTTCCCCCAGCGGGTTTCGACCGGCATAGTTCACGAAACCGAACGAAAACGCAGCCGTACGAACAAGAAGCACGCGCCGATGTCCCTGACGATCCGCTACCCGGAAATCATCGAGATCGCCCGCCGCGATGGCAAAGTCACGGTCGAGGGGCTGGCCGAGCATTTCGGCGTCACGCTCCAGACGATCCGGCGCGACCTCGCCGACCTGGCCGAGGCCGGTCGCCTTGAACGTGTCCACGGCGGGGCCGTTCTGCCCTCGGGGGTAGTCAACATCGGCTACGAGGATCGCCGCAGCACCAATGCGAAGGCAAAGAAGGCAATCGCTGCCGCCTGCGCCGCCGAGATCCCCGACGATTGCTCGGTCTTCCTCAACATCGGGACCAGCACCGAGGCGGTGGCGGAAAAGATGCTGGCGCACCGCAACATCCTTGCCGTGACGAACAACATCAACGTCGCCTCGACGCTGGCGAAGAACCCGGATTGCCAGATCGTGCTGGCCGGCGGGACGCTGCGGCGGTCCGATGGCGGCCTCGTCGGAGACCTGACCACCCGGACGATCCGGCATTTCAAGTTCGATATCGCGGTGATCGGATGCTCGGCCCTGGACGACGAGGGCGACATCCTGGACTTCGACATGCAGGAAGTGGGCGTGACGCGCGCGATCATCGATCAGGCGCGCCGGATCTTCCTTGTCGCGGACCATTCGAAATTCCTGCGCAAGGCGCCCGTCCGCGTCGCGACCCTGACGGATCTGGACGCCTTCTTCACCGATCGCGCGCTTCCAGCCGCCTTCGTGCACCGTTGTGCCGACCACGCCGTGCAGATCCACATAGCGAGCGAAGCTTCGGCTACATGACTCTGGTCAGCGCACGATCGCCCTGAGAAAGAGCTCCAGCCCGGCATTGAACCGGGCGTGCTTCTCATCCTTGTTCGCAGGTTCGCCGGGGTTCAGAAGAATGTCCCCGATCGACGGGCGCACCATCGCCTCGAGTATGGCCGCTGCTTGCGCGGTGTCCTTGATCTGCGCCTCGTTCCGCGACACGGCACGATCGAGCTCTGCCCGTATGCTCGCCCGGTCGCGCTGAACGAAGCTCGCCAGGCAGGCGCGCGTCGCCTCGGGCAAGTCCTCACCCCCGGCAAGGGCCATCCGCAGCACCGCCAGCGGCAGGCCCGACGGGCGCGGGCGCGGCGCTGGGGCCAGCAAGCGCCGCAGGCGTCCCTCCAGCGGAAGCGCGCGGTCCTCATCCGTCAGGTCGTGGACGAACTCGCTGCGGATCTGGTCCATGTAAGCCGAGAACAAGGCATCGCGATCACAAAAGACGGCGTAGAGCGTGCGCTTGGACATGCCCGCCTCGGCCGCAATGGCAGCCATCGTCGTCCCGTCGAGGCCATGCCGGTCGAACACCGCGTCGAGCGCGTCGAATATGCGCTCGATCCGATCCGCGGTGGACATGACCGGCGGCCGCCCCCTCGCCCGATCGACGCCCGCCTTCGGCGTGGACTCTGCGCCACCGCACAGGCCTTTCGCACTCTTCCAGCCTTGCAAGGATCAACGTCCGAATTTAGGAAACCGCAAAGTTTCCTATTCCTCGGCCCGTGGAACATCAAGTGGCGCGGGCCACGCGAAAGAAAGATCGACATGGCCAGCTTCCTGAAGAGCGCGGCGGCCGCCGTCCTGTTCGCGCTCGTCGCGAGCAGCGGTGCCTCTGCGCAGACCCCGCCTCCGCCCACCGTCAGCGTCGTGACGCTTCAGCCGCAGTCGGTCACGCTCACCTCCACCCTGCCCGGCCGCGTCCACGCATCGTCCCAGGCCGAGGTCCGGCCTCAAGTCAGCGGCATCGTGACCGAGCGCCTCTTCGAGGAAGGTGCCGAGGTCGAGGCAGGCGAGTTGCTCTACCGGATCGATCCGGTCAGCTATGAAGCCGCTGTCGCTCAGGCACGGGCGTCCGTGGCACAGGCCGAGGCGCAGCTGCGCGCGGCCGAGCGTGAGGCCGAGCGCGTCCAGACCCTGAACGAGCGCGGCATCTCGTCCGCAGCGACCGAGGATGACGCGGTCTCGGCCCGCGATGCCGCCGCGGCCGCGCTGGAAGCGGCCCGTGCCCAGCTGCGAACGGCAGAGATCGACCTGGACAGGACCGAGATACGCGCGCGTCTTGCGGGGCGCATCGGATTTTCGGAAGCCAACCAGGGCGCCCTTGTCACGGCAAGCCAGACGACGCCGATGGCGATCATCCGCGCGCTCGACCCAGTTCATGTGGACGTGACCCAGTCCGCGGCCGACCTTCTGGCCTGGCGCCGGCGCGAGGGCCCCGCGGCCGACGGGCAGCGCGAGGTGTCGCTGACGCTCGCCGACGGCTCGACCTACGAGCCCAAGGGCAAGCTCAGCGCGGCCGAACCGCATGTGGACGAACAGACCGGCGTGGTGGTGCTGCGCATGTCCTTCCCCAACCCCGAAAACCTTCTGCTGCCGGGCATGTACGTGCAGGTCGAAATGCCGACCGGCACGGCCGACAACGTGTTTCTGATCCCGCAAGAAGGGGTCACTCGCGACCGCCGCGGCAATCCGACGGCTTTGGTCGTGACCGCCGAGAACATCGTCGAGACGCGCAACCTGTCGATCCTTCAGGATTACGGCGCGGACTGGATCGTCGACGAGGGGCTCGAGCCCGGCGACCGGGTCATCGTGGCCGGCCTGCAAAAAGCCGCCCCCGGTGCCACCGTCACCCCCGAAGAGCGGCAGGACCCGGAAGCGCAGGCCGCCGAAGTTGAGGAAACCGAAGGTCAGCAGAACACTGGCGACACGGCGCCCGAAGCCGAAGTCCCAGCCGAAGCCGGAGGCGAGTGATCCATGGCGCGCTTCTTCATCGACCGCCCCGTCTTTGCCTGGGTGCTTTCGATCCTCATCATGGGGATCGGCATCCTTGCGATCCGCACGCTGCCCATTGCGCAGTACCCGCAGATCGCCCCGCCCACGGTGTCGGTAAATGCAGTCTACCCCGGCGCCTCGGCCCAGACCGTTGCGAACACCGTCACCCAGGTTCTCGAAGAGCAGATGACCGGCCTTGACGGGCTGCGCTATTTCTCGTCGACGTCGTCCTCGGCTGGTTCGACCTCGATCACACTGACCTTCGAGACGGGGACCGATCCCGACATCGCGCAGGTGCAGGTCCAGAACAAGATCAGCCAGGCGACCTCGCTGCTGCCGGAATCCGTCCAGCGGCAGGGTGTCACGGTGCAGAAATCGTCATCAGGCTTCCTTCAGGTGGTCTCGCTGATTTCGCCTGACGGCAGCTACGATCAGGCGGACCTGTCGGACTACCTGTCGTCGAACCTGACGGACGAGATCAGCCGCATCGACGGCGTCGGCAACGTGCAGGTCTTTGGCTCGCCCTACGCCATGCGCATCTGGCTCGACCCGTCGAAACTGTCGGCCTACGGGCTGACGGCCTCGGACGTCGTCACAGCCGTGTCGGAAGAGAACGCCCAGATCTCGGCCGGCGCCTTCGGCACCCGCCCCACCGCCGGCGAGCAACAGCTGAACGCCACGATTACGGCACAGTCATTGCTGCAGACGCCCGAGGATTTCCGCCAGATCGTCCTGCGAGCAGAGACCGGCGGCGGGCTCGTCCTCTTGGACGACGTCGCGCGGGTCGAGATCGGCGCCGAAAGCTATGCCTTCGAGTCGCGCTTCAACGGCAACCCGTCGGCCGGCATGGCGATCAGCCTCGCGCCCGGCGCCAACGCGCTGGAAACCGCGACGGCGGTCGAAGAGCGGATGCATGAGTTCGCGCAGAACTTCCCCGAAGGCATCGAATACGTCATCCCCTACGACACGACCCCCTTCGTCGAGATCTCGATCGACGAGGTGATCAAAACGCTCGTGGAGGCGATCATCCTCGTGTTCCTCGTGATGTACCTGTTCCTGCAGAACTTCCGGGCCACCCTGATCCCGACGCTGGCGGTGCCGGTCGTGCTTTTGGGCACCTTCGGCGTGCTTGCGGTGGCGGGGTTCAGCATCAACACGCTGACCATGCTGGCCATGGTGCTGGCCATCGGCCTCTTGGTGGACGACGCCATCGTGGTGGTCGAAAATGTCGAACGTGTGATGGAAGAAGAGGGCCTGTCGCCGCGCGACGCGACCTACAAATCCATGGGCCAGATCACAGGCGCGCTGATCGGCATCGCCATGGTCCTTTCGGCGGTGTTCGTGCCGATGGCTTTCTTCGGCGGCTCGACAGGCGTGATCTATCAGCAATTTGCGATCACCATCGTCTCGGCCATGGCGCTTTCGGTCGTGGTGGCGCTAACGCTGACGCCTGCGCTCTGCGCGACGCTGTTGAAGCACAAGGCGCACGGGGGCGCCAAACGCGGCCCGTTCAAGTGGTTCAACTTCGGCTTCGACAAGACGCTGGGCGGCTATGCCGGCCTCGTCGGCTGGATCGTACGCCGCCCGTTCCGCATGGGGCTGATCTACGTGGCACTGGCCGTGGCGATGGGAATGCTCTTCGTGCGGACGCCCACCGGATTCCTGCCAGAAGAAGACCAGGGCATCCTTTTCACGATGATCCAGGCGCCTACGGGGGCCACGCTCGACCGCACCATCGACGTGATCGAACAGGTCGAGAACCACTACCTCCAGAACGAAAGTGCGGCCGTGGAATCGGTATTCGGCGTGGCCGGCTTCGGCTTCGGCGGCGCGGGCCAGAACATGGGCCTCGCCTTCGTCCGCCTGAAGGACTGGGAAGAGCGGCAGGACCCGGCGCTGAGTGCGCAAGCCGTGGCGGGGCGGGCTTTTGGCGCGTTCTCGCAGATCCGGGACGCGATGGTGTTCCCGGTCGTGCCGCCCTCGGTGATCGAGCTTGGCAACGTATCGGGCTTCGACGTCTATCTCCAGGCGCGACAGGGCCAATCCCATGACGAGCTTTTGCAGGCGCGCAACCAGCTACTGGGCATGGCGGCGCAAAGCGAGCTGATCGAGTCGGCCCGGCCCAACGGTCTGGAAGACGCGGCACAGTTCAACATCGACATCGACTGGCGCAAGGCCGGCGCGATGGGGGTGTCGGCCACGGATGTCAGCAGCCTGCTGTCGACGGCCTGGGCGGGTCGCTACGTCAACGACTTCATCGACCGCGGCCAGATCAAGCGCGTCTACGTGCAGGGCGAGGCCGAGTCGCGCGCGACCCCCTCCGACATCGAGAAGTGGCGCGTGCGCAACGAATCCGGCGGACTGGTGCCGTTCTCGAACTTCGCGGATGGCGGCTGGAGCCAGGGCGCGCAGGGCGTCTACCGCTATAACGGCGTGCCCTCGATGCAGCTTCAGGGCTCCCCCGCGCCCGGCGTCACCACCGGCGAGGCAATGGCCGAGATGGAGCGTCTGGCCGCCCAGCTTCCGCCCGGCTTCGAACTCGCCTGGACGGGCCTGTCGCTCGAGGAACGCGAGTCCGGGAACCAGGCGCCGCTGCTCTACGCGCTGTCGTTGGCCGCGGTTTTCCTGTCGCTCGCCGCGCTCTACGAAAGCTGGACGATCCCCTTCGCTGTGATGCTGGCGATGCCCATCGGCGTGCTCGGCGCCCTTGTGGGCGCGACGCTCGGCGGGTTCGAGAACGGCGTGTTTTTTCAGGTGGGCCTGCTGACGGTCATTGGCCTGACGGGCAAGAACGCCATCCTGATCGTCGAGTTCGCCCGAGAGCGCATGCAAGGGGGCGAGCCCCTGCTGACAGCCACGATCGAGGCGGCGCGTCAGCGCTTCCGCCCGATCATCATGACCTCGATGGCCTTCTCGCTCGGGGTTTTGCCACTGGTGCTCAGTACGGGCGCCGGGGCCGGCGGCCGGAATGCCATCGGGTCGGGCGTGCTCGGGGGGACGATTTCGGCGACGGTGCTCGGCGTCCTCTTCGTGCCGCTGTTCTTCGTGGTGGTCATGCGTCTCTTCACCCGCAGACGCGACCGTACGGCCCAGCCGACGCCGGCGGCGATGGCGGCCGAATGAGGCCTCCGTCACCTCCAGCGTGACGACGATCTGGCAGGGCCGCCGCCGCATGCAAGCGACGGCGGCCCTGTTCGTTCACGCGACAAGAGCTACCCTTGCCGCCTTGAGCACTTCGGAGACGTAACGGATGAGCGGACTTGTAGCCCTTCTTGACGACGTGGCGGCGATCGCCAAGGTCGCGTCGGCCTCGGTGGATGACGTGATGGGTCAGGCGGTGAAGGCGTCGTCCAAGGCGGCCGGAGCCGTGATCGACGACGCGGCCGTGACACCGAAATACCTCACCGGCTTCTCGGCCGACCGCGAATTGCCGATCGTCTGGAAGATCGCGCGCGGGTCGCTGTTCAACAAGCTGATCATCCTGCTGCCGATCGCCATGCTGCTGGCGATCTTCGCACCCTGGGCGATTCCGCCCCTGCTGATGCTGGGCGGCCTCTACCTCTGCTTCGAAGGGGCCGAGAAGATCTGGCACAAGATCAACCCGGCCGATCACCACGACGAAGACCTCGTGAAAGAGAAGATGACGGCGGCCAAGCTGGAAGAGAGCAAGGTGAAGGGCGCGGTCAAGACCGACTTCATCCTGTCGGCCGAGATCATGACCATCGTGCTGAACGCCATGCCCGCGGACCGGTCGCTGGTCCTGACGGCGCTCAGCCTCGCGCTGGCCGGCGTCATCATCACCCTGGCCGTCTACGGCGTGGTCGCCCTGATCGTGAAGGCCGACGACGTGGGGCTGCACCTGGCGGCGCGCGGCGACACCGGCGCAATCCCGGCGATCGGGCGGGGCATCGTGAAGGCGATGCCCGTGGTCATGCAGATCCTCGTCTTCGTCGGCACCGCAGCGATGATCTGGGTCGGCGGGTCGATCATCTTGCACGGCCTGCACGAGCTCGGGTGGCACGCGCCGTACGAGTTCATACACGCCACCGCCGTCACGGCCGGCCATGCAGTGCCCGCCTATACGGGCGTGATCGAGTGGATCGTGACCGCGCTTCTCGACGGGATCGTGGGGCTGGTGCTTGGCTTTGCAATGATCCCGGTTGTGACCCGCGTGATCGGCCCGATCATCGCCATCATCCGTCCCGGGTCCACCGACACGGCCTGACGGCCGCCCCTAGCTCGGCAGGCTGCGCCGCAGCTCGTCGAGCCAAGGTTCCGCCGTCGCGTCCGAGGGCGCGCGCCAGTCGCCCCGGGGCGACAAAGATCCGCCGGCCGAGACCTTCGGTCCGTTCGGCAGCGCCGAGCGCTTGAACTGGCTGAAGCCAAAGAAGCGCTTCAGGAACACCTCGAGCCATTCGGCGATCTGCGCCAGCTCGTATTCACGCTTGGTCGCGTCCGGAAAGTCGATCGGCCACGAACCGGCCTGCGCGTCGCGCCATGCGTGCCACGCCAGGAAGGCCACCTTCGAAGGCGGCAGGCCGTAGCGCATCGTGTGGAACAGGAAGAAGTCATGCAACTCGTAGGGGCCGATCTGGTCCTCGGTCGATTGCAGCTCTTCCTCTTCGCCGTGCGGCACCAGCTCGGGCGAGATCTTGGTCTCCAGGATCGCCTTGAGCACGCCGTTCGTCTCGGGCTCGAATTGCTCGGTCTGGATCGCCCAGCGGACGAGGTACTGGATCAGCGTCTTTGGCACGCCCGTGTTGACGGCGTAATGGCTCATCTGGTCGCCGACGCCGTAGGTGCACCAACCCAACGCCATCTCGGACAGGTCGCCCGTGCCGATGACGAAACCGCCGTTCTGGTTCGCCAGCCGGAACAGATAGTCGGTGCGAAGGCCGGCCTGCACGTTCTCGAAGGTGACGTCATAGACCGGCTCACCCCCTGCGAAGGGGTGGTTCATGTCCTGCAGCATCTGGGTTGCAGCCGGGCGGATGTCGATCTCGGCCGCCTCGATCCCGAGCGCGCGCATCAGTTTCCACGCGTTGCTCTTGGTGCTTTCGCCCGTCGCGAAACCCGGCATCGTGTAGCCAAGGATTCGCGACCGCGGCAGGCCAAGCTTGTCGCAGACCTTGGCCGCGACGATCAGCGCGTGAGTCGAGTCGAGCCCGCCCGACACCCCGATCACCATGCGGCTGCCCGATGTCGCCTCGAACCGCCGGCGCAGGCCTTCGACCTGGATGTTGAACGCCTCGTAGCAATCCTGATCGAGGTGGCTGCGGCGGTTCGGAACGTAGGGAAAGCGGCGGATCGGCCGGATCAGGCCCGCATCCTGCCAATGCGGCTGATGCTCGAAGGCGATGCGGCGAAACTCGGGCGCGCGCGCCTCGGCCGCGTCGGCATAGGTGCCGGTGCGCATCCGCTCGTTCAGGATGCGCTGGGTGTCGATATCGGCAAGGCAGAGTTGCGGGTCGAGCGAGAAGCGCTCGGACTCGGCCATGAGGTCGCCCAGCTCGTAGATCGCCCCCTGCCCGTCCCAGGCAAGGTCGGTCGTGCTCTCGCCCGGACCGGCGGCCGAATAGGCATAGGCGGCCATGGCGCGCGACGATTGCGACCGACAAAGCATGTGCCGCTCGTCCGACTTGCCGATGGTGATGTTGGACGCGGAAAGGTTGGTCAGGATCGTCGCACCGGCCAGGGCCGCGTCGGACGACGGCGGGATTGCGGACCAGTAGTCCTCGCAGATCTCGACGTGAAAGACGAAGCCCTTGAGGTCGGACGCCTCGAACAGCAGGTCGCTGCCGAAGGGCACGTCCTGCTCGCCAAGGTGCATCGTGCGGTCCCGGACGCCGCGCCCGTGGGCGAACCAGCGCTTTTCGTAATACTCGCGGTAGTTCGGCAGGTAGGATTTCGGCACGACGCCAAGGATGCGCCCGCGAGACACCACGACGGCGCAGTTGTACAGCTTTCCATCCTGCCGCAGCGGTGCCCCGACGAGCAGCACAGGGGAAAGCTCGGAGCTGGCGGCCACGACCTCGTCCAGCGCATCCTCGACCGCATCCAGAAGCGCGCTCTGCATATGCAGGTCATCCAGCGCGTAGGACGAAAGGCAAAGCTCGGGATAGACGAGCAGGTCGACCTGCGCCTCGTGCGCGCGGCGCGCCTCGATCAGGACGGCATCGCGGTTGAAGCTGACATCGGCCGTGCGGACATGCGGCGTGCTGGCTGCGACGCGGACGAAACCGTGCCGGTGCAGCGCGTGGAAACTGTCGGGTCCGTGGCGTGCCGTCATTCCAATGCCTCCTTGAACATCTCGACGGCGACCCGAATACAGGCGAGCCGGACGCCGCTGCGGCCGATGGGACCGAAATGTTCCTCGCGATGCAACGTCTCGCGGCCACGGATGGCGCAGGCGAAATGAACGAGTCCCTCTTCGGCATCATCGCCGCCGGGTCCGGCGAAACCCGTGACTGAAAAGGCGGCGTGAGCTGCGGAGCGCGCAAGCGCCCCCTCGGCCATCGCAAGCGCGACAGGACGCGAGACGGCGCCATGTTCCTCGAGCATGTCGGCGGGGACACCCAGTACCTCGGACTTCGCCCGTCTCGTGTAGACCACATACCCCCTCTCGAACGCGTGCGAACTGCCGTCGACATCGGTGAGGACGGACGCAACCAGCCCACCAGTGCAGCTTTCGGCCGTGGCCAGCGGACGCTCCAGTTCGCAGGCGCGTTCCAGCACCTGCCGGATCTCAACCTGCAGATCGTCGGGAATATCAGTGACGAGGGTTTCGACCATGGGGTTCCGATCTTGAATGGGGTGTCTGCGGACTCAACGGCGTCCAGGGGCGGCGGTTTCGTCGACTGGATGCCAGCTGCGGTTCTTCCATCCATCCGGCCACACGAACGTGCACTGCTCGCGAGGCACTAAAAAAGCGCAGACCGGGAATAGCCCTCGGCCTGCGCCATGGCATCAGCGCGTTGGCCGTCCTGCCTCAGGTCTTGGCAGATGCATCGGTGCCTTGCAGCGCGATGAACTTCTCTGTCACCGCCGGAATATTCCGCTCGACCCATTCCGCCATGGCGTGCTCTTCGTCGAGGTTCTGCTGAAGCAGCGCGACCGCATCGTTGGCGCCGGCCGCGCGCGCCGCCGTGATGAGCGACGTGTAGGCCGCGATTTCGTAGTTCTCGAACGCGAGGTTGGCGAACGAGTTCTTCACCACCTCGTCCCCGGTCACGACATGACCCAGAGCGGCCATCGACCCGAACGCCGAGAGAAGCGTGTCCTTGGCCGCGGAATGACTCTCCTGGATGGATTCGAAGATCGATTCAAGGCGGCTGATCTGGCCCTCGGTCTCGTTCACATGTGCCTGCAGGCGTTGCGCAAGATCGGGGTAATGCTCAAGGCGATTGATCTGGGGCTGCATGATCGACAACGCCTGCTTCTCCATCGCATGCGCGTTCTTGAGGCCCACCAGGAATACGTTTCTCGCATGATCTGTGGTGTTCATCGGATGGTCCTTCCTTGACCTGAATTGCCAAGCGAACGCTTCGTGCGGTGTCCCTGTTCCGGGCATGCGGACGGCAGTCAGTCGGCGAAAACTCCGCGGCGGGCCGCGCTGCGCCGTGACGCCGGAACGGTTCGAGTAGCCGCGCATTGTCCGGAAGATGTGTGAAGCTAGGAGGCAACCACATGATCGACACGAAAACCCACGGAATCATCGACTACCTCACCGGCGCACTGCTCATCATCGCGCCGTACCTGTTTGGTTTCGCGACGGGCGGTATCGAACAGTGGCTCCCGCAGATCCTAGGGGCGATGACCATCGTCATGAGCCTACTCACCAATTACGAGTTGAGCGTGGCGAAAGTCATCCCTCTGAAAGTGCACCTCGGAGTGGACATCGCCAGCGGTGCCCTTTTGGCAGTTTCGCCGTGGCTGTTCGGCTTTGCCGACCTCATCTGGTGGCCGCATCTCTTCGTCGGTCTGATGGAGATCGTCGTGCCACTCTTCACCAAGCGTGACCACGACCACATGGCCAGCCGCACGCGCCACTGACTTAGCTTGAGCGGCCGTTCGACGCGCACGGGCGACCGCCTTCGAGGCCCCGGCTCTCGCGTCCTCGGCACCACATCTGGGGCCCTGATGCTTCGCAGGTCCTGTCGCGGGCAGGCATGCCGATCTGGTCGGTCAAAATGTTGATTCGGAAAACACACGCTACATCTCGCAGGATCGGTTCCTTCTCCGGTCTCGCCAAGGGAGTGTCATCGTGATCAGAAGCTTTTCGAACGTGGGTGGCAGGCTGAGCGGCCCGGGCGGGCAGATGGCGGACGCCGTCTGGCTCGACCTGGTGAACCCCGATCGCGAGGAAGAGAAAGAGGGCGAACGGCTCGTCGGCGTCAATATCCCGACCCGCGAAGAGATGGAGGAGATCGAGATCTCCTCGCGCCTCTACCTCGAGGATGGGGCCATATTCATGACCGCCATCCTGCCCGCCCATACCGAGGGCGACGACCCCGAGATGGCGCCCGTCAGCTTCGTGCTGACCCCCGACCGCCTCGTAACCGTGCGCTACCACGAGCCGCGCGCCTTTGTCTCGTTCCCGTCACGCGCGGAACGAACGGGCATCGACGCCCCCAACGCCGAAGGCGTTCTCGTGGCACTTCTCGAGGCGATCGTCGACAGGCTTGCGGACATCCTCGAGCGTGCCGCACGGGAAATCGACGTCATCTCGCGACAGATCTTCAGACCGAAGGATGATGTCCCGCGCGACAACCAGAAGACCCTCGAGGAGATTGGGCGCAAGGGCGATCTGACTTCGAATATCCGCGACAGCCTTCTCACGCTCGAACGTCTGGTCGGCTTCCTCAGCCACGCCACCTTGCAGCGCAAGAGCGGGAAGGAGATCCGCGAGCGGGTGAAGACGCTGTCGCGCGACATCCACTCGCTTCTCGATCACGCGGATTTCCTCTCGCAGAAGATCACGTTCCTGCTGGATGCGACGCTGGGGATGATCAACATCGAGCAGAACGGGATCATCAAGATCTTCTCGGTCGCGGCTGTCATCTTCCTGCCGCCGACCCTGATCGCCTCGATCTACGGCATGAACTTCGACTACATGCCCGAGCTCGACTGGCGCCTGGGCTACCCCTTCGCCATCGGCCTGATGATCGTTGCTGCGATCATCCCCTACGCCTTCTTCAAGCGCAAAGGCTGGCTGTAAGGCCGAATCGAGGGCTGCGCGCCAGCGGGCACCGACGAAATAGCCCGACAAGATTTGTCTGGGTAGCTGGCGATTCAAGGACCGGATGCCGAATCCGGCTGATCGAAAGCCTCACCGGCGGCTTTGCGCCGGCCCATCGGCGGGCAAGGGGCGAGACTTCGCCGGATTGGCGCCAAGGGCGGAACCCGCCCCCACCTTCCATTGCGCAGGAAACAGTAAGGCCGCACTTGGGTCCTGTCAGCAAGACACTCCCAACCGAGGACAGCCCCTTGATCAAGCTGAAGTCCATGCTCCGCCCCGCAGTCGCCGCGGCTTGCCTCCTTGCGATGGCTCCCATCGCCTCGGCTCACGACGACACCGGCACGACGCAGACACTTCAGGGGATGGCGTCGTGGTACGGGCCGGGCTTCCAGGGGCGCCCCACAGCGAACGGAGAGGCCTTCGACATGAACGACCTCACCGCGGCCCATCGAAGCCTGCCCTTCGGCACGCGGGTCCGGGTGACGAACGAAGCGACCGACGAGTCGGTGGTGGTCCGGATCAACGACCGCGGTCCTTACGCCCACAACCGCGTGATCGATCTGTCGAAAGAGGCAGCCGAAGATATCGGCATCGTGGCGAACGGCGTCGGCCGCGTGACGATCGAGGTGCTCGCGAGCGCCTGAGGAAATATCTGGCGGGGCTAATTCGCTGCCCCTCCGGCTTCGGCGGACATCACCCCGCTCGCTCCACCATGACGCCCCAGCGTGCTCTGCCTTCGCCAGTGTCCACAAGCTCGCCGTGGGCTGGCTGGCGCCAACGAGAAGCAAGCGGGCACCGGCGCCCTGCCCCAGCTTCTAGGACAGTCGAGCGTCGGAGAGGCTACCGAGGCCAGTCAGTCCCCAGGCGAAGATCATTGTGGATCGTCGTGGCGGCAATCGCCGCCTGACCCATCGCGACGCTGATCTGGGCCAGTCCCCGGACGACGTCTCCAGCCGCATAGAGCCCCGGAACGCTGCTCCGCTGGTGGTCGTCGGTTTTCAGGGCGCCATCTTCATCATGATCGGCCCCAAGTTCCTGCGCCAGACCCGAGCGGACCCGGCGCCCGAGGGCCGAGTAGATCGTGTCGAAGTGGTAGGTCTTCCCGCTTTTGGTGCGCCACGCCTCGATCTGGTCGCCCGAGACCATGAGATGCTCCATAGGCTCGTCGATCACCTGAACGCCGGCCGCCTTCATCGCATCACGCTCTTCCCTGCCCACTTCCAGGTCCCGCCCGAGCGTCAGAAGCGTCAGGTCCGACGTATAGGCCCGCAGCAGCATCACCTCTTGCAGCGAGCATTTTCCGTATCCGACGATCCCGACTTTCTGATCAATTGCCTCATAGGCATCGCAGATGGGGCAGTGACGAATCAAGCCGCGCTGGATGGCGTTGTAGAGGTTCGGCAGTTCCGGCTCGTTATCCTCGACGCCTGTTGCGATAAGCACGGCCTTCGCCCGAAGCGTTTTGCCACCGACTTCTGCCACAAAGCCCGGACCGCTCTGCTTGTGCAGGGCCTCGACCTCGCCGGCGACGATCTCGGTTCCGTATTTCTCGGCCTGCGCCCGCATCCGGCGAAGAAGCTCGGGGCCGGCGATGCCCTCGGGAAAGCCCGCATGGTTGTGCGATGTCGGAATCCATGAGGCGCGGCTTCCCCCCGCATCCACGACGAGGAACTTGCGCCGGAAACGCGCAAGGTAGATCGCCGCCGTCAGGCCACCCGGGCCGGCGCCGATGACAAGGCTGTCGAGTTCCTCGGATGGGGACATGTAGAAGCACCATGAGCGTTAGGTTTCACGGCCTGCACAGACGGAGGACCGCCAATCAAGACGCTCGCCTGTCAATGCATACTCAAGAAACCGGGTGGCCGTGCATTGCCTCTCGCAACGAGCCAGCCCCCGCCCGGTTCCAGATCCTGGTTCGCCCTCAGGTTAATGCGACATCCCCCGGCGGAAAACGTCTGCAGAGGCCTCAGTGACCGCGCCCGAACCGGAGGCGCATCCGCGAAAAGGGCCGCCCGGAGGCGGCCCTTCGCTACGATTCTGGCTCAGATCAGCCGTCGACGCAGGCTTGCAGATCTTCGACCGAGGGGCCGTCGGGCGTACGGCCCAGGTTGTAGGGGGCCGACGCCTCGCGCCACTGGGCGTAGTTCTCGAGGTACTGGACCATCGACAGGTAGACCGCACCGGCCGAGGGGCTCTCGCACGAGACTTCGACGATCACCTCGTTGGCAATGGTCTGGACCTCGTCCAGGGCCTCGTCGGTGTAGCGCTCGATCGTCACGGCCTCTTCCCAGTCGGAATAGGCTTCGGTCGCGCGCTTTTCGGTGAAGGCCAGCGACCACAGCATCGTGGCGTCCGCGGCGATGCGCAGCTTCTCCTGCGTCTCTTCGGACAGGGCGTCCCACGCCTGCTTGTTGATCATCACGCCGAAGACCGAGGCCGACTGGTGCCAGCCCGGCGTCGACCAGTGCGACGTGACCTGCTGGAAGCCGGCCGACCAGTCCACGTTCGGCGTCGAGAACTCGCCGCCGTCGATCACGCCCCGCTCGAGCGCCTGGTAAACCTCGCCGCCGGCCATCGAAACCTGGCTGCCGCCAAGGCGTTCAAGGATGCGGCCCTGCTCGTTGCCGGAGACGCGCAGGCGCATGCCCTGCAGATCCTCGAGCGTGGTCATCGACTTGTTGGTGTGGAAGCCAGACTCGTTGTTGGTGACGCCGTAGGGCAGGTAGACCATGCCGTATTCGCCATAGGTCTGGTCATAGAACTCCTGCCCGCCCCATTCCTGGATCCAGTTCACGTAATCCACCGCATTGAAGAGCGCGGGCGTCGTGGCAAGCGGCGTGAAGGCGGCATCGCGGCCGGCCCAGTAGCCGGGCCAATCGGCACCGGCCTGCACGGTTCCCGACTGCACCGCACCAAAGACTTCGCCCGCGGGGACGAGCGAGCCGCCCTCGTAGAAGTCGATGGTCAGTTCGTCCCCGGCGAGCTTGTTCACGAGGTCGACGAAATGCCGATCGAACTCGATCAGCTCGAGCGACGAGGGCCACGTGGAGGTCATGGTCCAGGTTTCCTGCGCCTCCGCCGCGGCCCCGAGGCCGGTCGCCAGCGCCGCAGTGGCGGCGAGCGTCTTGAAAGCAGTCATTGTTTCTCTCTCCCTGTGTTGATGGCTTAGTAGAGCACCGATGGCAGCCAGGTGACGAGCTCCGGCACAACCGCCACCGCGATGCACATCAGAAGGATCAGCGCGATGAACGGCATCACGCCGACGATGATGTCGGTCGTCTTGACCTCCTTCGGGGCGATGGCGCGCAGGTAGAACAGCGCGTAGCCGAAGGGCGGCGTCAGGAACGACGTCTGCAGGACCACGGACATCAGGACGACGAACCACAGAAGGTTCACGCCCTCCATCTCCTGCACGATCGGCAGGAATATCGGGAAGCTGAGCAGCACGATCCCCGTCCAGTCGAGGAACGCGCCGAGAATGAAGACGATGATCATCATCACTGTCAGCAGCATCCACGGCTCCATATCGAGCGTGCGGATCACGTCCTGCGTGGCGCGCAGGCCGCCGGTGATGTTGAACACGCCGGTGAACGCGGTGGCGCCGACGACGATGAACAGGATCATCGCACTGGTCTTTCCCGTCTCGCGCAGCGCGTCGTAAAACGACGGCAGCGTGAAGCGGCCGCGGGCGATGACGATCACCAGCGCCAGCGCCGCGCCTATGGCCGACGCCTCGGTCGCCGTGGCGATCCCCGCCAAAAGCGAACCGAGAATGCCGAAGATCAGCAGGAGCGGCGGCACCGCCTCCTTCATGAGCATGAGGTACAGCTCGCCGCGCGGCGGCATGTCCTCGGGCTGGACCGACGGGGCCATGTCAGGCCGGATGATGGCGAGGATCGCGACCCACACCGCGTAGAGCAGGCCCAGGATCACGCCGGGGATCATCGCACCGGCAAAGAGTTCGCCCACCGACAGGGGCGAATAGGATGCCATGAGGATCAGCATGATCGAGGGCGGAATCAGGATGCCAAGGCACCCGCTCGCCGCGATGACGCCTGTCGTCAGCGACGGTGCATAGCCGTATTGCAGCATCGGGCGCAGCGCCATGACGCCCATGACGGTGATCGATGCGCCGATGATCCCCGTCGTCGCCGCCAGCAGGATCGAGATGAAAACCACGGCCAGTGCCAGACCGCCCCGGACGTTCGACATCAGAAGCCTGAGCGAATCGAACATTCTGTCCGTCACGCCCGAGTTGGATAGAAACTGCGCCATCAGCACGAAAAGCGGGATGGCAATCAGCGTGTAGTTGTCCAGCACGTCACCGAAGATGCGGTTGATGACGATGCCGAGGACCATCGGCTTGCCGGCGATGAAAGCACCCAGCACGGCGGTGCCGCCGAGGACGAAAGCCAGCGGGTGGCCCATCATCAGGCCGAGCACCAGAAGGCCGAACATCACGAGGGCGATGAATTCCGCACCCATGGTCAGACCTCCTGCCGGTGGCCGAGGAGGATCTTCAGAACCTCGCTTATGCCCTGGATCAGCAGAAGCCCCGCCGCCACGAAAAGGGCGGCTTTCAGCGGGTAGACCGGCAGTGCGACGGCGCCGTATGTCGTCTCGCCCTGCGCCCACGAAGTTGCCGCGAAATCATACGACCGCGTCAGGAAGATCCACGCAAAGGGAAAGAAGAAGATGAGGTAGCCTGCAACCTCGACCACGCGGGTCGGCCCGGGCGAGAACCTCTCGATCAGCAGGTCCACGCGAACATGCGACCCGTGCCGCAGGGCGTAGCCGCCCAGCAGGATGAAGTAGAAGCCATAGATTTGCTTTGACAGGTCGAAGGCCCAGCGTGTCGGCGCGTTGAGCGCGTAGCGCATGACCACGTCGTAGATGATGATGGCGGCGAAGATCACGGCAAGGACAACAACGATCCTGCCCACGACCTCGTTGATCGCGTCGATGGCGCGTATGATCACGCGGTATTCCTCCCTGCGCCGGACCTATGCATCCCGTCGGCGTTGGGCAGGAGCGTGGCACGCCGCAACCGGGCGTGCAACATTGCTTGTGGCGGAAAATCTGCTGCGTAGCGGCAGGTGGGCGGGGTGGAACCAGAAGCCGGCTACCGTCCCGCGAGGATAAGGTCCGCGGCCTTTTCCGCGATCATCGTGACGGGGGCATGTGTGTTTCCCGACACGATGGTCGGCATGATCGAGGCGTCCGCGACCCTCAACCCGCTAAGCCCGTGCACCCGCAGGTCCGCGCACACGACGGCCATCTCGTCCTGTCCCATCCGCGCGGTGCCGACGGGGTGGAAGATCGTGGTGCCGACCCTTCCCGCGGCCTCGACCAGGTCGGAGTCGCATTCGATGCTCGGGCCGGGCAGCACTTCTTTCGGGCGGTAGGCCTGCATGATCCTTGTGTGCATCAGCCGCCGTGCCGTTCGGATGCTTTCGACCGCGACGATCCGGTCCCCTTCGGTGGACAGATAGCGCGGCCGGATCTCGGGCGCACCGGCCGCGTCGCCCGTGCGCAGATGGACGCTGCCCCGGCTTTCGGGGCGCAGGTTGCAGACCGAAACCGTCATGCCGGGATAGCTGTGCAGCGGCGAGCCGAAGCTGTCGAGCGACAGCGGCTGGACGTGGAATTCGATGTTCGCACTCTCCTCTCGCCCGGACGAGCGGCAGAAGATCCCCAGTTGGCTCGGCGCCATCGACATCGGCCCCGAGCGGCGGAGCAGGTATTCGAGCCCGATCGCCGCCTTCCCGAAAAGCGTCGCGACCCGGTCATTCAGCGTCTTGGCTCCGGTGATCCTCCACACGGTCCTGAGCTGAAGGTGATCCTGCAGGTTCTCGCCGACGCCGCGAAGCGCATGACGCGTCTCGATCCCGTGCGGGGACAAAAGGTCCGGGTTGCCGATGCCCGACAGCTCGAGGATCTGCGGCGTCCCGATGGCCCCGGCCGACAGCACCACCTCGCGACCTGCCCGTGCCCGTCGGCGTTCGCCGCCCGCGCTGTAGTCCACGCCGGTCACGCGCCTGCCGTCGAGCACGACCCGCTCGACCTGCGCGCCAGTCTCGATCCGCAGGTTCGGCCGCTTGCGCGCGGGGTCCAGGAAGGCCTTCCGCGCGTTCCAGCGCAGCCCGCGCCGCTGGGTCACCGGGAAGTAGCCGGCGCCCTCGTTGTCGCCGTCGTTGAAATCGTCGGTGCGGGCAATTCCCATCTCTTCGGCCGCATCGATCACGTGATCGAGGATCGGCCAGTTCAGCCGCTGCTCTTCGACCCGCAGTTCCCCGCCCTTGCCGTGAAACGCGTCAGCCCCGCCCCAGTGGTGTTCGGACTTGCGGAAGTAGGGCAGGATGTCGTCCCAGCCCCAGCCGGCATTGCCCATCTGCCGCCACTGGTCGTAGTCCCGCGCTTGGCCGCGCATGTAGATCATGCCGTTGATCGACGAGCACCCGCCCAGGAGCTTGCCGCGCGGATAGTTCAGCGCTCGCCCGCCCAGGCCTTCCTCGGCCTCGGTACGAAAGCACCAGTCCATCGACGGGTTGCCCATGGCGTAAAGGTAGCCCATCGGCACGTGGACCCAGAACCGGTTGTCGCTGCCGCCGGCCTCGAGCAGCAGAACCCGGGTCTTGGGATCGGCGCTCAGCCGGTTCGCCAGCACGCAGCCGGCCGAGCCTGCGCCGACGACGATGTAGTCGTAGTCCCCCGCCGGGACGCGCTTCGCCACGTCGTCGCTCAAGCCCCGCGGCCCCTCGTCTCGAAGCGCGGCAGCATCGCGGTAAAGTCGCGCCCCTTGCCGTCCTCCTGCTCGACGAAGCGGGCGTAAAGCTCCATCGCCGCCCGGCCCAGCGGCGTGTCGGCGTCGGCCTGCTCGGCCGCCTGCTGGGCAAGGCGCAGATCCTTCAGCATCAGGTCGGCGGCAAAGCCGGGCGCGTAACCGTTGTCGGCCGGGCTCTGCGGCCCGACGCCGGGGGCGGGGCAGTATGAGGTGAGCGACCACGACTGCCCGGACGAGGTCGAGGCGACGTCGAACAGCGCTTCGCGCGACAGGCCCAGCTTGTCGGCCAGCGCGAACGCCTCGCAGGTGACGATCATCGTGGCCCCGAGGATCATGTTGTTGCAGATCTTGGCCGCCTGTCCGCTCCCCGCAGGGCCGCAATGCACCGCCTTCTGCCCCATCACGTCGAAGAGCGGCTTTGCCATCGCGAATGCCGCGTCGCTGCCGCCCACCATGAAGGTCAGCGTGCCGCCCTGCGCGCCGCCCACGCCGCCCGAAACCGGGGCGTCGAGCGCACCAAGCCCCGCACCCTCGGCCATTTCGCCCACCGCACGGGCAGAGGCCACGTCGACAGTCGAACAATCGAGCAGCACCGCGCTCTGCGCCATCGTGGGGACGATCTTTTCGGCTACCTTCCGCAGGATGTCGCCGTTGGGCAGCATCGTGATGACCACCTCGGCCCCTCGCGCGGCCTCTGCGGCCGATTGTGCTGGCCTGACGCCCTCTGCCACGGTGCCTGCCACGTCGAAGCCAGTCACCTCGTGCCCCGCGGCGGCGAGATTGGCCGCCATCGGCCCGCCCATGTTCCCCAGACCGATGAAACCGATCTTCATTTTGCCTCCTCCCTCAGGTTCAGCGCGTCGCGCCCCAACGGCGCGAGCATCATCGACACCTCGGCATCCGGAACGTCGTCCGTTGCGTTGCGCCACCTCGGCTGCCTGTCCTTGTCGATGATGGCAGCGCGAACCCCTTCGAGGAAGTCCCCGTGCTCCACAATGCGATGGCTGACGCGGTACTCGAGTTCGAGCGCATCACGAATGCTGTGCGACGGCCCGCGGAGGCGGCGGACCATCTCGAGCGTCAGGGCCATGGACAGCGGCGCGTTACGGGCCAGCGCAGTGCGGGCCCCCTCTGCAAAGTCCGGACCGTCTTCGTCGAGCGTGCGCCGGATGTCCGCCAGACTTCCGCCGCCGAAGAGCATGTCGATCTGCGCCTGCCGTTCTGCCAGCGGGCTGTCCGGCGCGGGCTGCGCGGCCTTGGCCACGGCGTCGGCTTTGCCAGTCTCGGCCAGTGCCGCTTTCAGCGTGGGCCACTCTGCCTCGGGCACGAAGAAATCGGCGAACCCCGCATACAGCGCATCGCCCGGCTCCATCCGCGCGGAGGTCAGGCCCAGATACTCGCCGAGCCGCCCCGGCGCTTGGGCGAGGCGAAAGCTGCCGCCCACATCCGGCACGAAACCGATGGAGCATTCGGGCATGGCGATTCGCGCGCTTTCGCCGACGATCCGGTGCGAGCAGTGGCCGCCCAGCCCGACGCCGCCGCCCATGACGAAGCCATGCAGGAAGCTGATGACAGGCTTGGAATACTCGGCGAGCTTGGCATTCATCCGGTATTCGTCGCGCCAGAAGCGGCGGCCATAGTCGTAGTCGCCCTTGATCCCCGCGCGATATACCTGCGCAATGTCGCCGCCAGCGCAGAAGGCCTTTTCCCCCTCGGCGTCGAGGATCACCAGGGCGACCTCGGAATCCTGCGCCCAAGCGTCCAGCGCACGCTCGATCCCCAGGCACATCTCGTAGGTCAGCGCGTTGAGCGCCTTTGGCCGGGACAGCGTGATGCGGCCGGCGCGCCCTTCCTTGCGGATACGAACATCTGACATGGCTGGCTTTCTGTCCTTGCTAGGATGGCGCGGGAGTAGATGTAGTCAGACCATGTTCTGCGCCGGGCGTGAAGCCTGGGGCCGCGGTGGCGTGGGCGCCGGACAGACCGCCGCCTGCGGACAGTTCAGGATGTGAAGCCAAACCTTCGAAAGCAGACGGCAGAATCCGCGCCCACCTTTGGAAAGGTAGCCGCCGTAGCCTTCAAGCGACGCCGTCCATCAAGCACTGTACCTGCTCAGGAACATCGCCACCGCCGCTTGGGCCGTGGCCTCGATCGCACCGCGTTCCGGAGGTTCGGTCATTCTCCCGAACAGCCGCTGGCGCCATAAGCCGGCCGTCGCCAGTTCCACCAGCTGATAGGCGGCCAATCCCGTGTCGAGGATCACCAGCCGCCCTGTCGCCACCTCGCGGTCCAGTGTCTGCGCCAACAGGCGCTGCGACCGTTGCGCTCCGCCTTCGTAGAACTGCGCGCCGAGTTCCGGCATCCGTTCGGCCATTCCGATCATGGCCCGCTGAGCGCGGATGACAGGGTCGGAACACAGCATCTCTGCGACGCGCGTGGCGAAACCGGTGAGGCGGACCTCGAGCGGGGCGTCGCCCTCAAGCTGCCTCTCGACACCCGCAAACAGGCGATCCCGCTCGTACTCGACCAGCGTCCCGAACAGGGTCTCCTTGGTGTCGAAATACACGTAGAGCGTACTCTTGGACACCCCGGCCGCACGGCAGATGTCGTTGACCCCGGCCCCGTCGAATCCCTTTTCAAGAAAGACTTGGGCCGCGCCGTCCAGGATGGCCGCACGCTTTGCGGGGTCCGTTCCGGCGGCGTGGCGGCGGTGGCGTGTGTCAATCCTATCCATTCAGAACATGTAATCGAACCGATCGGTTCGATAAATTCTTGATTGCTGCTCCAGACCTGCATAGCTCGGCTATCGCACCGATCGGTTCGATTGCTTCCTGAAGAATCCACGATTGCCCGCCATGAGCGCACCTTGACCACCCCGGCCGAAGGGACTCCGGTCGACGCGCGCGCCCGTTCAAACGCCGGCGGAGCCCGAAGCGGATCATGCTCGCCATCGTCGCCCTCGCCGCGGCGGCTGGCATCGCGCAGTTCGGACATCAGTGGTGGACCCACGGGCGCTTCATGGTGAATACCGACGATGCCTATGTGACCGCAGACATCACGCTGATCTCGAGCCGGGTGCAAGGCTACGTGGACAGCGTGGAGGTGGAAGAGAACCAGCAGGTTACAGCCGGTGACGTGCTGATCCGGCTGGAGGACGGCGACTTTAGGATCGCGCGTGACGTCGCACGCAGCCGCGCTTCCACCGCATCCGACACGCTGGAACGCATCGACGCCCAGATCGCAGCAGCGCGCGCCGGCATCGCCCAGGCCGAGGCGATGCGCGACGTGGCCGAGGCGCAACTGCGCACCGCGCGCACCAATGCCGAGCAGTTCACCAGCCTGAACCGGGTCTCCGTCGCATCGCAGGCCCAGCTCGACAGAGCGACCGAAGCGCTCGACACCGCCCTTGCCTCGCATGCCAACGCCGAGGCCGCCATCGCCGCTGCCGAGGCGCAGGTGTCTGTCCTTCAGGCCCAGCGGGCCGAGGCCGAGGGAACGCGGCGCGAACTGCAACTTGCCGTCGACCAGGTAGAGCGCGACCTGAAACTGACCGTCCTGCGCGCGCCGGCGGACGGCAGAATCGCGAACGTAACGCTGGAAAAGGGCGATCTCGTCGCCGCGGGCGCGCGGCTTGCCGCCCTTGTGCCGACCGACACGCTCTACATCGAGGCGAACTTCAAGGAAACGCAGCTTTCCGGCATCCACGAGAGCGCCGACGTGCACATCACCTTCGATGCGCTGCCGGACGTGGAATGCGAAGGCCGCGTCGCTTCGCTTGCCCCCGCCACCGGGTCCGTCTTCTCTCTCCTGCCGGCGGACAATGCGACGGGCAACTTCACAAAGGTCGTCCAGCGCGTACCCGTGAGGATCGCAATCCCCGACGAGGCGCTCGATACCGGTCGCCTGCGCGCCGGGCTCTCTGCCGTGGTCGAAGTCGACAGCCGCACCGTTTACGGCACGGTTCTCGCGGCGCGATGACATGGGCACGCCCGACCTGACCCCCCGCCGGAATCGCGGCCTTCATGGTCATGGTCGTCGGCATGTTCATGGCAATCCTGGACATCCAGATCGTCTCTGCCTCCCTGCCCGACATCCAGGCGGCCCTCGGCGCCAGCCCCGACGAAATCAGCTGGGTCCAGACCTCGTACCTGATCGCCGAAGTCATCATGATCCCGCTGTCCGGCTTTCTCGGCCGGGTGATGTCGACCCGCATCCTCTTTTCGATTGCGGCGGCAGGCTTCACGGCCGCGAGCTTCATGTGCGCCACCTCCAGCACGATGTCAGAGATGATCCTCTGGCGGGCTGTCCAAGGCTTCCTGGGCGGCGGCATGATTCCATCGGTTTTCGCCGCAGCTTTCACGATCTTTCCGCCTGCCAGGCGCAATGTCGTCTCGCCCATCATCGGCCTGATCGCAACGCTGGCGCCGACGATCGGCGCGACCGTCGGCGGTTATCTCAGTCACACGTTTTCGTGGCACTGGCTGTTCCTCGTCAACGTCCTTCCGGGCATTGCTGTGACGATCGGTGCCTGGACGCTGATCGATTTCGACCGACCCAACTGGAAGCTCTTCGACCGCTTCGACTGGTGGGGGCTCGCTGCGCTGTCGGCGTTCCTTGGTAGCCTGGAATACGTGCTCGAGGAAGGGCCGGCGAACGACTGGCTGGACGACCACGCCGTCGCCATCCTGACCGCCGTGATGGTCGTGGGCGGCATCGTCACCTTCTGGCGCGCCACGACGCAGGAAGAACCCATCGTCGACTTGTCCGCCTTCGGGAACACGAACTTCGCAGTGGGATTATCTTCAGCTTCACGATGGGGATCGGCCTTTACGGTCTAATCTATCTCTACCCGCTCTACCTGGCGTCGATCCGCGGCTACGACAGCCTGATGATCGGCGAAACTGTCTTCGTCTCGGGCCTTGCCATGTTTGCCAGCGCATCGATTGCCGGCATCCTGTCGTCCAAGCTCGACCTCCGCGTGATGCTGCTGATCGGCTTTCTGGGCTTCGCGACCTCGACCTGGATGTTGACGGGGCTGACGGCAGAATGGGACTTCCAGGAGCTGCTGGTCCCGCAAGTGCTGCGCGGACTGTCGCTGATGCTGTGCATGGTCCCGATCAACAACCTGGCCCTTGGCACGCTGTCTCCGGAGAAGATGAAGGGCGCGTCCGGCCTCTACAACCTGATGCGAAACCTTGGGGGCGCGGTGGGCCTTGCCGTGATCAACACGATCCTGTCCGACCGCAGCGCGCTGCACTACGCACGCCTGCCGAGGCGATTTCCTAGACCAATGCGGAGGCGTTGCGGCAGCTCGACCTGATGGGGCAGAGCCTGTCGTCACGTGGCCTTGACGGTGCGACGGCCGCGTGTTGGCGCAGATGGCGATGCGCCTGCGCGGACAGGCGACGGTCATGTCCTTCATCGACGTGTTCCTGCTCATCACGCTGCTTTTTGGTGGTTTGGCGATGGCTGCGTTGCTGATGCGGGCTCCGCCGAGCGGTCAGGCGGCGGCCTCAGGACACTAGGCATCCCGAGGGTGCCCGGTTTAGCGCACGTCGGCGCTGGCGAACTTATGGAACGTGCGGAGGCCGGGGAGAATCCCGCCGGTCACAGGAACCCTCGCAATCTCACAGATCGCGATGCGGGCCGTCGCCGGTGCTGGCGGCTCGCTACTCGTCGGCTCGTCGAGTGACAAATCCCCAGTCCCCCTGGCCCAAGGCCGGAGCTGCCCGGTCAAGCGAAAGGTCGCTGCGCGAGAACCGGATGGGCGTCCGCAAGCCGGGTACGCCGTCGGGCGCGACGACCATCCCGCGTGCCGACACCTGCGGGTCCGACAGAGCTTCAGCGACATCATTGATCGGACCGCACGGCACGCCGACGGCTCCGAGCCCGTCGATCAGCGCGTCGCGATCGCGGGCGCTGGTGGCCGTCTCGATTAGCGCAGCCAACGTCTCGCGGTGGACGACGCGGTTCCCGTTGGACGAAAAGCGGGGATCCTCGGCGACATCATCGAGATTTAGCGCACGGCAGAGCGCGGCGAACTGTCGATCATTGCCGCAGGCGACGATCAGGTGCCCGTCGCGCGCCGTAAAGACCTGATAGGGAACGATGTTCGGGTGTGCGTTCCCCAGCCGCTTCGGGACGACGCCGCCGATAAGGAAGTTCGCCGCCTGGTTCGCCAGGACCGCCACGCCCGTGTCCAGAAGCGACAGGTCCACATGCTGCCCCTGCCCTGAGCGCTCCCGCTCGGCCAGCGCCGCCTGGATTCCGATCACGCCGTAGAGGCCAGTGAACACGTCGATCCACGCGACCCCGACCTTCTGCGGCTGGCCGTCGGGTTCACCGGTCAGGTCCATGATCCCGCACAGTCCCTGGATCATGAAATCGTAGCCGGGCTGCGCGGCCCGCGGCCCGGCCTGTCCGAACCCCGTCACAGAGGCGTAGACGAGGCGCGGATTCGTTGCAGCGAGGCTCTCGTAATCCAGCCCCCACTTCTTCAACCCGCCGACCTTGAAGTTCTCGACCAGCACGTCGGTGCCCGCGATCAGCTCCTTGAGCCGTACCAGATCCTGGGGATCGCCGAAGTCGCAGGTAACCGAGCGCTTGCCGCGGTTGGCGGCCTGGAAATAGGCCGCGACCGTCTCGGTCCCGCCATGACCGTCGGAGCGCTCGACAAAAGGCGGACCCCAGCGGCGCGTATCGTCACCTTCGGGCGCCTCAACCTTGATGACCTCGGCCCCCAGATCGGCCAGCGTCTGCCCGATCCACGGCCCCGCGAGGATCCGCGCCAGTTCGACGACACGCAGTCCGGCAAGCGGAGGGGCGGCCATCAGAAGAATCCCTGCCAGCGGGCGAGCGCGCGACCGAATATCTGTGCGCGGGTGCCGTGTGTGCCCTCGCAGGTGTTCACGGTCTTGAGATTCTCAGCGTGCCGCATGACGTGGTACTCATCTAGATGCCGTTGCCGCCATGGATATCCCGCGCTTCGCGCGCGATGTCCAATGCATGACCGCAATTATTGCCCTCAGAGATCATCTCAATTGCGATCGGCCTCATCCATCGGCCGACCGATCCGCAGGCAAAGCATAGTTTATGCTGGTTCGCTATCGGACAGCATTCTCTGAAACAACGAATTCGCTGCACCCGTCGGCCCAGGCCGCATCCTTGCGCCAGAGCCGGAAGCACCCTGGCCATGCAGTCGCTCCCCACGCGGTGCCATAGGGCGATGTGTCACCTCTCGACGAAAAGGCTGCGTGGGGTCAACCGGCGACGCGCAATCGAGGGCAAGAGCCGCAGTCGCGGGGCGTTTCAAATCTCGGCTGCGCGGCCAAGCGCTCTGGGATTGTCGGTGCAGTCTCTAACGCCACGGGAGCAGCGCAAGATTTTCTCAACCCGTATTCCTGAATCAGCTTCAAGCCAACATCCACCTTCCAGACAAGCTGATCAGAGAGGGAACGAAGGCGGCGTCGTTTGCCTTCGATCCCTTGCTCAGAAACCGGACCGGTCACCCTGCGTAGCGCTGAAAATCGGCGTCGGAGATGTCGTCGGCGGCAAGATC
>NZ_JBELKF010000004.1:0-105362 GCF_042089775.1 Palleronia sp. | reverse complement strand
CTTCGGACGTGGGCGTCTCGATCAGGTTGCTTTCGCCGGCTTCGACACGGGCGCCGAGCAGCACGTAGAGCGTCGCGTCGCCGCCATCGTCGAGGATCAGGTTCGGGCCGTCCTCGAACTGGAACGACCGGTCGAGGTAGTCCCAATGCTCTTCCAGGCTCTGCCCCTTGATGGCAAAGACCGGCACGCCGGCTTCCGCAATCGCGGCCGCGGCGTGGTCCTGCGTCGAAAAGATGTTGCACGACGCCCAGCGGACATCGGCGCCAAGCGCCACCAGCGTCTCGATCAGGACGGCCGTCTGGATCGTCATGTGCAGCGAGCCCACGATGCGCGCGCCCTTCAGCGGTTGGGCTTCGCCATACTCGGCGCGCGTGGCCATCAGCCCGGGCATCTCGGTCTCGGCGATCTCGATCTCGCGGCGGCCATACGTGCTCAGCGAGATATCCTTGACGACGTAGTCTTGCATCTGAGACGCACTCCCGTGGAATTTCGTGAATTAACCTTGGGCGCAGGTAACAGACCCTACCCGCGGTTGCCAATGGTGGTGCGCTTTCGCGCGGGCCACATTATGGCGTCACTTGTAGCCTAATCCGAGAGATGTCATGTCGAACGGCCACCTCGATCCCGCCACGAGCCGCCTCTCGGTCGAGGCTTCGCGCCCGGCCAAAGCCGATACGGCGGTGGTCTTTGCCGGCGACGGGTTCTACGCGCGCGCGGCGATGCAGGTCGCCCAGCAGCTCCACATGCTCCATCCCGAACGGCGGTTCGACATCTGCATCGCTGCCAACGACATGCCCGCTGCGCCGCCCCAAAGCCTGTCGCACCTGGACCTGCGCCGCTGCGCGATCACGACGGGCGGCATGTTCGACGGCCTCCGCCTCGATCCGGGAAGGACCGAGATCGTCTACCTGCGGCTTGCCCTGCCGCAGGCGCTCCGGGGCGAGTATCGCCGGATCCTCTACCTCGACAGCGATATCTTTGTGCAGGGGGCCGGGTTCGACGAGCTGCTGGCGCTGGACATCGGCGATCGGGCGATCGCCGCCGTGAAGGACAACAGCCAGGCGAGAACGCCGCGCCGCGTGCCCGAGCAGTTCCGCCGGCTGGGCATTCCCCACGCGCCCTATTTCAACGCGGGCGTCATGCTGATCGACGTGGACCGCTGGCTCAAACAGGACATCACCGGGCGCACCGTTGCCTTCGGCCGACAGCACCGGGACAAGATGATCCGGCACGACCAGAACCTGCTGAACGGCGTCCTGCAAGGCGATTGGGCCGAGCTGCACCCGACATGGAACTGGCAATACACCGCCGCGACGAACATGCTGGCCGAGATGGTCTCTCCCCGCATCCTCCACTTCATCGGCCCCCGAAAGCCCTGGAGCAGCCGCGGCGGCCGCCATCCCCTGCGCTACCGCCAGGCTTTCGCCGATTTCATGGCTCGGCACTTCCCCGACCAGCCCGCGCTGCCCGCGGTGGCGCCGCCCGAAGAGGCGTGGATGCGCCGGTCACTGGCAAAGCACGTCCTGTCCCAGGGGCGCACCCTGCGGCACTTGCGGCGGTTCCGGAACGAGATGACGGTGCTGACATGAGAAGGCCCCGCGCGTGGCAACGGATGCTCTCGGGGCGGCGGCTCGACCTGCTGGACCCGACGCCGGTGGATATCGAGATTGCGGACATCGCGCATGGCCTTGCCTTCGTCGCCCGCTGGAACGGCCAGACCAATGGGGATTTCCCCTATTCCGTGGCCGAACACTCGCTGCTTGTCGAGGCGCTGTTCACCCGGATGGTCCGTGCGGCCGAGCCTCGCTGGCAGCTCGCGGCGCTTTTGCACGACGCGCCGGAATACGTGATCGGGGACATGATCTCGCCGGTGAAGGCGGCGGTAGGGCCGGGGTATGGTGCGCTCGACGAGCGACTGACGGCGGCGATCCACATTCGCTTTGGTCTGCCGGCGGCGATCCCGGTCAAGGTGAAGCGACAGATCAAGGCGGCGGACAGGGTGTCGGCCTGGATGGAGGCAACGCAGATCGCAGGCTTCTCCGAGGCCGAGGCCACCCGCTTCTTCGGCCGGCCCGACGCCACACTGATCCGGGGGCTCGACATCGTGCTGCGCCCCCCGCGCGACGTGCGAGAGGCGTTTGCCGCACGCCATGACGCCCTGCTGGCGCAGGTCTAGCGCGGGCTGCGCTTGGCGAGGATGCGCTGCAGGGTCCGGCGGTGCATCGACAGGCGCCGCGCCGTTTCGCTGACATTGCGGTCGCATTGCTCGTAGATGCGCTGGATATGCTCCCACCGGACGCGATCGGCGCTCATCGGATTTTCCGACGGCGGGGGCAGGTCGTCGCTGCGAGATAGCAGCGCGGCCATGATCTCGTTCGCGTCGGCGGGCTTCGACAGGTAGTCGGTGGCCCCGATCTTGACCGCGGCGACTGCGGTGGCGATCGCCCCATAGCCTGTCAGCACCACGACCTTGGCATCCTCGCGTTTCGCCCGGATCGTCTCGACCACATCGAGCCCGTTGCCATCGCTCAGACGCAGATCGACGATGGCATAGGCCGGCGGGCGATGCGTGGCCTTGGCGCGGCCGGCAGCGACGCTGTCGGCGGTATCGACCTCGAAGCCGCGCTTTTCCATCGCGCGGGCGAGGCGCTTGAGAAACGTCTCGTCGTCATCCACGAGCAACAGCGTCTTGTCGCCGGGGATGTCGATGGGCTCCAGATCGTCCATGAGAGGGTATCCCTGCAAAGCCGCTTGATGCCATGCACCTAGCAGCCCGGACCGGGTGATCAAACCGCTCGTCGTGTCACGTGTTGCTGAGGTAACACTCCGTGCGGTCCGCCACCTCTTCAGCCGTCACGCCTTCGCCCGAGGCGCCGGGTGCCCCACGGAACAGGTCGACGAAGCCGTGACCCGGTATCATCAGGTAGGTGAACACGGTGTGGTCCATCAGGTAGGTTGCGGGATCGTCGCCGCGCCTTGCGTGGTAGACGCGGTATGCCTGCGCCGCCTCGCGGATCTGCTCGGGCGAGCCGGTTAGGCCCAGCATGTCGGGGTGCATGTACTCGGTGAACTCGGCCATGACCTCGGGCGTGTCCCGCTCGGGGTCGACCGAGATGAAGACGGGCTGCACCTCGTAGCCGCGCTCGGCCAGCAGATCCACGGCCTGCGCATTGCGCGCGGCGTCGAAGGGGCAGACGTCGGGGCAGTAGGTATAGCCGAAATAGACCAGCGACGGCGCATCGAGCACCTCTTCGTCCGTCACCGTCTCGCCGGTTTCCGACACAAGCTCGAACGCGCCGCCGATCGCGGCGGCGCCGGCGACGGCCCCGTCGCGGCAGGGGGCGAAGGGGCCGTCGTCGCGGCCGGTCCACCACACCGCGGCGGCAAGTCCGCCCGCTGCCGCAAGTACGGCGACTGAGCTCAGCGTGACGGTCGTGCGATTCATGCGGCGGTCTCCGAGGGATCGTTGGCTTCGCCGCATTGATCGGCCGTCGGGCGGCGGCATACAAGTCATTCCCATGACCGAGGCCACTCACAGTTCAGAGACCGACGCGCTTGACCCGCGTCACGCGTTCGACAACCGGTCGGACTGGGTGCGGATGCAGACCCTCGTGTGGCTCAGGTGGATCGCCGTCACGGGTCAGGTGATTTCGGTCGTGGTTGCGACCGAGGCGCTGGACCTCGACCTCGAGACGGGGTTGATCTGGGCGGCCATCGGCGCCGCGGTCATCACAAACCTGATGGCGACGCTGGTCTTCCCAGAAAACCGGCGCCTGTCCGAGGCCGAGCTTGCCGCAACCCTCGGCTTCGACATGTTGCAGCTCTGGATGCTGCTGGTGCTGACGGGGGGGTTGCATAATCCCTTCGCGCTGTTCGTGCTGGCGCAGGTCGCCATCGCTGCGCTCGCGCTGAGTTCGCGCCTCGCGTATCTGCTGTGCGGGTTGGCCATCCTCCTGTGGACCGCGCTGGCTTTCTTTTACCTGCCGCTGACCACCGTCTCGGGCGAGGTGCTGCAGCTTCCCCCGATCTTCGTCGTGGGCTTCTGGACTGCCATCGTCATCGCGATCCTGTTCCAAGGGGCCTACGCGCATAGGGTGACGGCCGAACTGACGGCCATGAGCGACGCGCTGACCGCCACGCAGATGGCCCTGTCGCGCGAGCAGAAACTGACCGACCTGGGCGGCGTGGTGGCCGCCGCGGCGCACGAGCTGGGGACGCCCCTGGCCACGATCACCCTCGTCGCGGGCGAACTGATCGAGGACACCGACAACGACGACACCCGCGCCGACGCTAGGCTGATCCGCGAGCAGGCCGAGCGTTGCCGCGTGATCCTGCGCGAGATGGGGCGGGCCGGAAAGCAGGATGAGCATGTCAAGATCGCCCCGCTCGTTGCCGTGGTCGAAGAGGCCGCCAATCCCCACCGCGCACGGGGGGTCGAGGTGGTGATCGAGACGATCGCGCAAGACGACGCGCCGCAGCCCAGCATCGCGCGCCGCCCCGACGTGATCCACGGGCTGCGCAACCTCGTGCAGAACGCGGTCGATTTCGCTGCCGAGACCGTCCGGATCGAGGTCTCGTGGAGCGCCGACGAGGTGGCCGTTCGCATTTCCGACGACGGGCCCGGTTACGCGCCCGACGCGCTACCCCGTCTCGGCGACCCGTTCCTTCGCAAGCGGCCCGAGGGAGCTCCGGTCGGTGCGAACCGCAGGGCCTACGAGGGGATGGGCCTCGGGCTGTTCATCGCCAAGACGCTGTTGGAGCGGTCGGGCGCCGAGCTTGCCTTCGCAAACGGGCGGAGCGGCGGTGCGGTGGCCCATGCCGCATGGCGGCGGGCCGATATCGCCGTCGCCACCGACCGCGTGCCGCTGGGGGAAAACCGCCCCACAGCATGACGAAACATGCTTAAGCCGGCTTTAACCCCGATCTGCGCATCCTGAGTCCGAAACAGGGACAGGAGGCCGGCGCATGGCGGCTCAGACGACGCTTTTGCTGTTCGGGGCGCTTGGCGCGTTCACCGCGGCGCTGGGCGCCTTGGCCCTGCTGTCCGCGACACGCCCGCGGCTTCTGGTGCGCGACGTCTCGAACCGCACCGTCTTTCTGATCGAGGGCGATCGCCTCATCGACGCAACCGCCACCGCCCGCACGATGCTGGAGTTCCTCGGCGGCGAGCAAGGGGAGGTCTGGCGCAAGGATCGTCTGGTCGAATGGCTGTCGAACAGCTTCCCCGGTCTGCCCGCTGCCCTCGACAGCATGGACGAGCGGACCGAGCGCATCGTCATCGGTCGCGACGGGGTTGGTCGGCTCGATCTCGAGCAGGACGGAGACCGCCTGCGCCTCACGATGCGCGAGGATGGCAACGACCGGATTCTGGTCGACCGTATCTGCCAGAGCGCATCCCTGGACGAGCTCGAGGCGCTGCGCCGTGCCGCGGACGGCATGGTGTGCCCCGTCTGGGTCGAGGATCAGGGCGGGCGCATCCTGTGGGCCAACCAGGACTACCGCACCCGGTGCGAGCGGCTCCACGGGCGCGTCACGTGGCCCCTGGCGTCGCTGTTCCCTGCCGAAGGGTTCTCGGACGACGATCGGCAGCGGCTGCGGCTCGGGGACGACTGGTTCGACGTCCGCGCGGCCGAGCGTGGCGGCGCACGCGTGCTGACCGCCTTCCCGGCGACGGAACTCGCCGCGGCCGAGAGCGGTCTCAGGGCCTTCAAAGGCACCGTCGCGCGGACCTTCGCGCACCTGACCGTGGGCCTCGCGATCTTCGACCGGGGCGGGCGGCTCGCCGTTTTCAACCCGGCGCTGGGCGACCTGACCACGCTGCCCATCGACCTTTTGATCTCGCAGCCGTCGCTTGCCTCGTTCCTCGACGCCCTGCGTGCCCGCCGCATGATCCCCGAGCCGCGCAACTACGCCTCGTGGCGGGATCGCGTTGCGGCGATCGAGGGTGCGGCCCAGGAGGGGACGTTCTCCGAGCTCTGGCACCTGCCTGCCGGCCGCACGTTCCGCGTCACCGGCCGTCCGCAGCCCGACGGCGCCTTCGCGCTGCTGATCGAGGACGTCACCTCCGAAGTTTCGCTAACGCGGCATTTCCGGGCCCGGATCGACACAGGCCGCGCCGTGCTTGACGCGCTATCGGAGGCCGTCGCGGTCTTCGACCACGAGGGCGCGCTGATCCTTCGCAATACCGCCTACGACCGGCTCTGGGGCGCGGACGAGACGCAGACACTCGCCGGAGCGCTCGCCACCTGGCGGGTCCGGTGCCTGCCCGACCCGGCGGTCGAGGATCTGGCGCAGGCGGTCGGCACGCGGTCCGGCGTCCTCGGACCAATGGCCGACCTGCCGCTGCGCGACGGGGGGCGGGTTCACGTCATTGCCACGCCGCTTCCCGGTGCCGCGACCCTCGTGCGCTTCGTCGAGGCCGCCGGCGTGACGCGCGTGCTTCCGCCTGCGGTCAAGCCGCCCCGCGCGCAATCGGCCTAAGAAGGGATAACGTTCGCGCGCCCATCCGCGCATCGTGTCGCGGGACGGCGCAATCGGCTTGATGCGTCCGCCGCGCACCGTCATCTTGCGCGGCATGGACGATCTCTCCCTTTTCCTGCCTGACGCCGCCGCGACGGATGCGCTCGGGGCCGAGCTGGCCACGCGGCTTGGCGCTGGCGACTCCGTGCTGCTGTCCGGCGACCTTGGCGCGGGCAAGAGCCACCTGACCCGTGCGATCATCCAGACGCGCATGGCCCGGCACGGAACGGTCGAGGATGTCCCGTCGCCCACATACACGCTGGTCCAGACCTACCGGATCGGCGGGATCGACGTGTTCCACGCGGACCTCTACCGGCTGGGCGATCCGTCCGAACTGATCGAGCTTGGCCTTGATGATGCCATGGCCGGCGGCGCACTCTGCCTGATCGAATGGCCCGAACGCCTGGACCACGCGCCTGACGATGCCCTGCGCATCTCCTTGGTGCCCGAAGGAACGGGCCGGCGCGCGACGCTCACGGGGCCGGCCAGGCTGATCGACGGAATCGAGGCCGCCACTCATGCCTGACCAATTCCTCGCCCGCGCCGGTTGGAGCGATGCGGTGGGCACTCCCCTGGCCGGGGATGCCTCCGGTCGCCTCTATACCCGTCTGACGCGGGGGGCCGAGAGCGCTGTTCTGATGGAAAGCTGCTCTGCTCCGGTCGGCCCCTTCTTGACGGTGGCCGCGCACCTTGAAGACCTCAACCTGTCGGCGCCCCGGATCATGGCGGTGTCGGAGAAAGATGCGCTGGTCCTCATGGAGGATCTGGGTGACGATATCTTTGCGCGCGTCGTCGCCGCTGACCCTGCCGCCGAAGCTCCGCTGGGCGAGAGTGTGATCCAGGTCCTCGCCATGCTGCAGGCCGGCCCGGTTCCTGCTTGGGCTGCGAGCTACGACGCCCATGCGATGACGGACGCTCTTGAACCTGCGTGGAGCCACGCCGCCCGGCCGAACGGCCCGGTGGCCGAATGCAACCGGCTGTTCCGCGGCCTTCTGGCGGAGCACGGGCAGGGCGAGACGGTCCTTCTGCACCGCGATTTCCACGCCGAGAACCTTGTTTGGCTGCCGGGGCGAGAGGGCGCGCGGCGGGTCGGGCTGCTCGACTTCCAGGACGCGCTGGCGGGGCATCCGGCCTACGACCTAGCCTCGTATCTCCAAGACGCGCGCCGCGACGTGTCGCCCGAGACCGAGGCGTGGATGCTCGACCGGTTCTGCGCCGTCACCCACCGCGACCGCGACACCTTCGGGGCCGCCTATGCGCTCCAGTCCCTTCAGCGAAACGTCCGCATCCTCGGGCTGTTCGCGCGTCTGGCGGAGCGGGGCCGGACCGGCTATCTTGCCCATGTTCCGCGCGTCCGCGGCTATGTCGAACGGTCGCTTGCCCATCCCGCGGCGGCGCCACTGGCAGGGCCGCTTCGTGACTGCATCCTGACTCCGGTAGCCGCATGAGCCGACCCCTGATGATCTTTTGCGCCGGCTTCGGGCGGCGGATGCTGCACCTGACGCAGGATCGCCCCAAGCCGATGGTCGAGGTTGGCGGCCGCAGCATGATCGACCGCGCTGTCGACCTTGGGATCGAGGCCGGCGCCGCGCCCATCGTCGCCAACACGCACTACCTGCCCGAGGTCATCACGCCGCGGCTGGAGGCCCGGGGCGTCACGATTTCGCACGAGCCGGGCACGATCCTCGATACCGGCGGGGGACTTGCCGCTGCGCGGCCCTTGCTGGGGCCGGGGCCGTGCTGGACGCTGAACCCGGACGCGATCTTCGCGGGACCGAACCCGTTGGACCTGCTACAGGACGCGTGGCGCGACGGGATGCGGGCCCTGCTGCTTTGCGTGCCGCTGGCGCAGGCGAAAGGCCGCAAGGGTGCCGGGGATTTCACCCTCGCCGACGGTCGGCTGCGGTTTGGCGGGGACCACGTCTATACCGGTGCGCAGATCATCGACCCGGCGGTCCTCGACAGCGTGCCGGACCGCGTCTTCTCACTGCGCCGCGTGTGGGAGGCGCTGGCCGCTGAGAACGCGCTGCACGGAATCGAATATCCCGGCGCCTGGGCCGATGTTGGCCATCCCGATGGCATCGCGTTGGCCGAGAGCCTGCTCGCCGATGTTTGAGCCCACGGACGGCGCGCGCCTCTTTGCCCTGCCGCCCGGCTGCGACTATCCCGCCGAACTGATCCGCGGCCTCGAAGAGCGCCTCGAAGGCCACCCTCCCGAGACCTGGGCCGCAGTCGAGATCTTCGTCAATACCGCGCGCATGCGTCGCCGACTGATGCAGCTCTTCGCCGAGGGACCGCCACGCCTTCTGCCGCGCATTCGGCTTCTTGGCCAACTTGCGGCGAACCCGGCGGTGGACTTGCCCCCTGCCATGCCGCCGCTGGGCCGCAAGCTGGACCTCGCGCGACTGGTGCAGCGCCTGATCGAGGCCGACCCGACGCTCGCCCCCCGCAGCGCCGTGTTCGACTTGGCCGACAGCCTCGCCGGGGTCTTCGACGAGATGTATGGCGAAGGCGTCGACCCGGCGGCGCTCGAAAGCCTCGACGTGGGCGACCTTGGCGGCCATTGGCAGCGCGCGCTGAAGTTCCTGACGATCGCGCGCATGGTGACCGAAACCGAAGCCCTGCCCAGTGGCGAGGCGCGCCTGCGCTTTGCCGCCGAAGCGCTCGCCGACCGTTGGCGCGCCGAGCCGCCGCAACACCCGGTCATCGTCGCGGGCTCCACCGGTTCGCGCGGGCCGGTCGCGCTGCTGATGGAGGCCGTGGCCCGTCTGCCGCAGGGGGCCGTGGTGCTGCCGGGGGTCGATCCGCACATGCCGCCCGAGGTGTGGGACAGCCTTGGCGACGCGCGCACGGGCGAGGATCATCCGCAGTTCCGCTTTGCCGCAATCTGTCGGCGGCTCGACCGGACGCCGTGGGACCTGCCGCGCTGGACCGGGTGCGCACCCGCCCCCGAGCGCGGCGCGCTCCTGTCCATGGCGTTGCGCCCGGCACCCGTGACGGATCAGTGGATGCGTGACGGTCCGGCGCTGGGCGACATGGTCAAGGCGACCGAGGGGCTGAGCCTGATCGAGGCTGCCGACCCCGTCGAAGAGGCGCAGGCCATCGCGATCCGCCTGCGCCGCGCGGCCGACGAAGGTCGACACGCCGCGCTGGTCACGCCCGACCGGACGCTGACGCGGCGGGTGCAGGCGGCGCTGGACGGTTGGGGGATCGAGGCCGACGACAGCGCGGGCGAGCCGCTGCACCTGACGCCGCCGGGCCGCCTGTTGCGCCAGACCGCGCGGCTGATCGGCGAGATGCCCGGTCCCGATGCGGTCCTTGCCCTGCTGAAGCACCCGCTCGTCAGCCTCGGTGACCGGGGGGTGCATCTGCGGAACACGAACGCGCTCGACCTGTGGCTGCGCGACAATGGCGGGCCGTGCGTCGACACCGCGCTGCTGTGCCAGTGGGCCGAAGAGGGCGATGTGGATTGGGCGGTTCGCCTTGGCGGCGTACTCGACCGGCTGGCCGCGACCGGCGCGGCCGACCTGCCCGTTCTTGTCGCACGCCACATGGCCGAGACCCAGGCCCTCGCGCCCGCGCTGTGGGATCAGGCCGCGGGACGAAAGGCGCGCCAGGTCATGGCCGCGCTCGAGGCGTCGGCCGGTCACGGCGATCCATTGCGGCCGGCGGACCACGTCGCGCTGCTCGACTCGCTTTTGCAGGCCGAAGAAGTGCGCCGCCCGGACACCGCCCGGCCCGACATCATGATCTGGGGCACGCTCGAGGCGCGGGTGCAGGGGGCCGACCTCGTGATCCTCGCCGGGCTCAGCGAGGGGACGTGGCCCGAGCCGCCGGTCCCCGATCCGTGGCTCAACCGCGAGATGAGGGCGCGGGTGGGGCTTCTGCTGCCGGAACGCCGGATCGGCTTGTCGGCGCACGATTTCCAGCAGGCCGCCTGCGCACCCGAGGTCGTCCTGTCGCGCGCCCGCCGTGATGCCGAGGCCGAGACGGTGATGTCTCGGTGGCTGAACCGGCTGACCAACCTTCTGGGCGGATTGCGTGATAACCGCGGCCCCGAGGCGCTGGAGGCGATGCGCGCCCGCGGCAACGTCTGGTTGAACCAGGCCCGCCTGTCTGCCGCGCGGGTGCAGAAGGCCGATCCGGTGCAACGTCCCTCGCCCCGGCCCCCCGTTGCAGTGCGGCCCGCGCGCCTGTCGGTAACGCAGATCGAGCGGCTGGTCCGCGACCCCTACGGCATCTACGCCGCGAAGGTCCTGAACCTGCGCCCCCTGTCGCCGCGGCGGCCCGAGCCGGACGGGCGGCAACGGGGGCAGGCGCTCCACAAGATCCTCGAGCTGTGGCTGACCGAAGGCCTCGACCCCGCGACGCTCGAGGCACGGGACGCGCTGCGGCGGATAGCAGACGAGGTGCTGGCCCCGGTGCCCTGGGCCAGTGCGCGGCTGACCTGGCTCGCGCAGATCGAGGGCTGGGTGGACTGGTTTCTCGAGGGCGAGCGCCGCCGGCAGGCCGAAGCGACGCCTCTGCGCCCCGAGAAGGAGGGGCGCTTTGACGTGCCGGGCACGGGCGTGCTGCTGACGGGAACGGCCGACCGGATCGACCGGATGGAGGACGGGCGGCTGATCCTCATCGACTACAAGACCGGAAAGCTGCCGTCGAAGCAGCAGCTTCTGCATTTCGACAAGCAGCTGATGCTCGAGGCCGTCATGGCCGAGGCCGGCGCGTTCCAAGGCGTCGAGGCCGCCGAGGTCGCGCGGGTCAGCCATATCGGCCTTGGCGCCGACCGAAAGGAGACGCTGCACGACCTGCGCGACGGGGGCGACGTGACGCTCGATCCCGGGGCGGTCCTGGCGATGCTCCAGCAGCTTTTGGGTGCGTACGGCGAGCGGCGGCAGGGCTATACCTCGCTTCGGGCGACCGAAAGGCAGACCGACCGGTTCGACTATGCTCACCTCGCCCGTTTTGGCGAGTGGGACCTGAGCGACCCGGCCCAGCCGGAGGACGTGGGGTGACGCGCGACGAGGCGACGACGCGCCAGATCACTGCCGCGCGGCCGGATCGGTCGACCTGGCTGTCGGCGAATGCGGGTTCGGGCAAGACGCGGGTACTGACCGACCGGGTCGCGCGGCTGCTGCTGGCGGGCGTGCAGCCGCAGAACATCCTGTGCCTGACCTACACCAAGGCCGCCGCCAGCGAGATGCAGAACCGCCTGTTCGAGACGCTCGGGCGCTGGGCGATGATGCCGGATGCGGCGCTGTTCTCCGCGCTCGAAACGCTCGGCGCGGACCCGGCCGAGGCGGATCTGTCGCGAGCCCGGCGCCTTTTCGCGCAGGCCATCGAGACGCCGGGCGGCCTGCGCATCCAGACGATCCACTCGTTCTGCGCGGTCCTCTTGCGGCGCTTCCCGCTCGAGGCGCAGGTCTCGCCCCGCTTCACCGAGATGGACGACCGCGCCGCCGCGCAACTGCGCGAGGCGTGCCTCGAGGCCGTCGCCGAGGCCGAGCCCGACTTGTTCCGGCAGGTCGTCGCGATGACCGGCGCGGTGGATGACCTTGTCTCGGGCATCGTCGCGGCGCGCGATGCCTTCGCGCCCGTAGACGAGGCCGGCCTGCGCAAGGTGCTGGACCTGAGGGCGGACGATAGCCTCGAGTCCCTCTTGGCCAGTGTTTTCGACCCAAGCACCGAAGCGCTGTTGCGGCGGGTGGCGCAGGGCATGACGTCGGGCGGCAAGACCGATCAGGCCGCCGCACCGCGTCTGGCTGCGCTGACCGCGCCTTTCGGCGCGGCGGCGCTGGACGTGCTCGAGGATATCTGCCTGTACGGTACCGGTGCGAAGGAGCCCTTCGGTGCGAAGTGCGGCAAGTTCCCGACCAAGGCCGTACGCACGGCGCTTGCGGACGATTGCGACGCGCTCGACGAGTTGATGGAGCGGGTCGCCGAGGCGCGTGCAACCCGCCTGTCGCTTGCCGTGCTCGACCGGTCGCTGACGCTCAACCGCTTCGCCCAAGCCGTCCTGACGCGCTATGCGCGGGCCAAGCAGGCGCGCGGATGGCTCGACTTCGACGACCTGATCCTTGGGGCGCGGGATCTGCTGACCCAGAAGGCCGTCGCCGACTGGGTGCTCTACCGTCTGGACGGGGGCATCGACCATATCCTTGTGGACGAGGCGCAGGACACTTCGCCGGTGCAATGGACCGTGATCGGCGCGCTTGCCCGCGAGTTTGCCGCCGGGCACGGGCGGCGCGAGTCCGGCGAGCGCACGATCTTCGTCGTTGGCGACAAGAAGCAGTCGATCTATTCCTTCCAGGGCGCGGACCCCGAGGGGTTCGACCGGATGCACGACTACTTCGCCGAGCAGCTTGGCCGCGATGCTCTCCAGCGGCTCGAACTTCAGCATTCCTTCCGCTCGGCCCCCGCGGTGCTGGGCGCCGTGGATGCCGTGTTCGCCGCGGGCCTTGGGGGGCCGGTTCAGCACCACGCGTTTCGGGCTGCGATGCCGGGGCGGGTGGACCTGTGGCCGATGACCGAAGGCGACCCCGAGGGCGATCCGCCCGACTGGGAAAACCCGGTGGACAGTCCCGATCCCGAAAGCGCAGTGTCGCGGATTGCGGGCCAGATCGCGCGTGCCGTGAAGGGAATGATCGACCGGGGCGAGACGATCCCCGACCGCAAGGACCCCTCGCGCCGCCGTCCGGTCAAGGCGGGCGACGTGCTGATCCTCGTGCGGTCGCGCTCGGGCGTGTTCCACCCGCTGATCCGGGCCTGCAAGGCGGCGGGGCTCGACATCGCGGGGGCCGATGTCCTGACGCTCGAGGATGACCTGGCGGTGCGTGACATCCTGTCGCTGCTGAAGTTCCTGGCGCTTGAAAAGGACGATCTTTCGCTGGCCGAGGCGCTTCGCTCGCCGCTGTTCGGGCTGAGCGAGGGCGATCTCTACCACCTCGCGCACGGACGAAAGGGGCCTTTGTGGGATGTCCTGATGCACAGTTCCCACGCCGCGACTGTTGCCATCCTCCACGACCTTCGCGGCAAAGCCGATTACCTTCGCCCCTACGAGCTGATCGACCGGCTGCTGGTGCGGCACGGGGGGCGGGCGCGGCTGATCGGGCGGCTTGGGGTGGAAAGCGAGGACGCCATCAATGCGCTTCTGGGTCAGGCGCTGGATTATGAGCGGACGGATGTGCCGTCCCTGACCGGCTTTCTCGCGTGGTTCGAGGCCGAGACGGTCAGGATCAAGCGCCAGGCCGAAGGTGCGGGCGAACGGCTGCGGGTGATGACGGTGCATGGCGCCAAGGGACTCGAGGCGCCGGTGGTGATCCTTGCCGACACCACCAAACCGCCTCGCAACGACGCGGCGCGCTTCGTCAAGATGCCGGACGGCCCGGTGATCTGGTCGCCCGCCAAGGATGCGCGCCCTCCGGCACTGGCCGCCACGACCGAAGCGCTTGCCGCCGCCGACGCGGCCGAGCGCGACCGGCTTCTCTACGTGGCGATGACGCGGGCGGAAAGCTGGCTGATCTGCTGCGGCCCGAGCACGACGCGCCCCGCGGGCACCTGGTACGAAACGCTCGAGGCCGGCATGGCCGCGCTGCCGACAACCGAGGTCGAGACCGAGGCCGGGCCGGGGCGCCGGTTCCAGGTCAACGACTGGACCGCCCCCGCCGCGGTCGAGAGCGCGCCGTCGGCGGCAGGCACCGTGGGCGAGCTGGCCGCCTGGTTTGACGAGGCTCCCGCCGCGCCGCCGGCTTCGGCTGCGTTCGTTTCGCCTTCGGGGCTTGGCGGCGCCAAGGCGCTGCCTGGCGAGGTGCTTGCCGAGGATGTCGACGAAGACGAGGCGACCGCCCGCGGCTCACGCATCCACCTGCTGCTGGAGCATCTGCCGATCGACGCGCCCGATACCTGGGTCGACAGGGCGGCCCGCCTGCTTGCGGCGGACACGTCGACACCCGGGCAGATCGCCGATGCGCTGGACGAGGCGCGCCGGGTGCTGGGCGCGCCCGAACTGCGCGACCTCTTCGCGCAGCCGGCGCTGAAAGAGGTGGAGCTTGTCGCTCCGTTGCCCTCGGGCGATCGACTTCTGGGCGCGGTGGACCGGCTGATCGTCGCCTCGGACAGCGTTCTCGCGATCGACTACAAGTCGAACCGGATCGTGCCGGCCACCCCTGACGCCGTGCCTGAAGGACTGCTGCGGCAGATGGGCGCCTATGCCCATGCGCTCGCGGCGATTTATCCGGGACGGCGGGTCGAAACGGCGATCCTGTGGACCCGCGAGCCGCGGCTGATGCGGTTGTCAGAGGGCGCCGTGGCGGCCGCCTTCGTGCGGGGCCTGACTTGACGCTGATCGGGGGCGTCCTTACCTCTCGCGCCTGACGCGATCGCAAGGAGATTTCCAATGGGTACCACCCCCGTCACCGACGACACCTTCGACGCCGAGGTTCGCCAGTCCGACATTCCCGTCGTGGTCGACTTCTGGGCCGAATGGTGCGGCCCCTGCAAGCAGATCGGGCCGGCGCTCGAGGAGATCTCGAACGAGATGGCAGGCCAGGTCAAGATCGTGAAGGTCAACGTGGACGAGAACCCGAATTCGCCCGCTCAGATGGGCGTTCGCGGCATCCCGGCCCTGTTCCTGTTCAAGAACGGCGAAGTCGTATCGAACAAGATCGGCGCGGCGCCGAAGGCCTCGCTCGAAAGCTGGATCAAGAGCGAGATCTGATCTCGCCACCCTTTCCGCGATGAAGAACGGGCGCCTTCGGGCGCCCTTTTTCGTTCAGCTCGACAGCCCGCGCCGCCTCACCACCAGGGCGAGGAAATAGACGCCCCCCAGAAGCGACGCGACCGTGCCCGCCGGCAACTGCATCGGGTGCAAGGCGGTGCGACCGATCCAGTCCGACGCGATCATCAACGCCCCGCCGACAAGCGCGCTGAGGGCAAGCTGGTCAGCTGCCCGGCGTGCGCCCAGCATCGCGGCGATGTGCGGCGACAGCAGGCCCACGAAGCCGACGGGCCCCATTGCCGCGACGACCGCCGCCGCCAGCGCCGCGGCGATCGCCATCAGCGCCGGACGAACCACCCGGACCGGCACCCCTCGCGCCAGGGCGACCGGGTCGCCTGCCGCGATCAGCGTCAGCCAGCGGCGCACCAGCCACAGGCCGATCCCGATGATGCCCACGACGGCCGACAGGGTCAGCGCCGTCGCCGGGTTGGCGCGATAGGTCGAGCCCCCCATCCACGTGAGCACCGCGAAACTGTCCTGTGAGCCTGTCGCCAGCGCCACCTTCACCAGCGCGTCCAGCAGCGCGGCCAGCGAGATGCCGGTCAGGGCGACGGTGGCCGGCGCGTGGTGGTGCCGCCGCGACAGCAGGAGCAGGAGCACGAGGACGGCCAGCGCTCCGCCAAGGGCGACGACGGGGCCGATCTCGTGCACCGACACGCCCGCGACCATGGCCGTCGCGACCAGCGCGAAGGTGGCGCCCGATGACATGCCAAGGATGTCCGGCGAGGCGAGCGGATTGCGGATCAGCCGCTGAAGCACCAGCCCGGACAGCGCCATCCCGACACCCGCCGCCAGCGCGACCAGCAGCCGCGGCCAGCGCAGCGACCAGATCAGCTCGTTCGGAAGGCCGATGCGCCAGCCAAGCTCGCCCGGCGCGACGGTCAAAGCCGCTGCGGCCAACAGAGCGGTGCCCAGAACCAACGTCGCCAGCCGCGCGACCGAGGGGCGGGCGGGGCCGACGGGCAGGGTGTAGACGGCATGATCCGCCGCATGGAGCTGCCGTCGCATCAGCACGATCAGCGCCGGCGCCCCCATCAGCGCGGCGGTTGCTCCGGTCGGGATCAGGTCGCGCGCCACGAGGTTCAGGCCCACCGCCAGCGCGTCGGCGAACAGCAGCAAAAGCGCACCCCACGCGCCCGAGGCGAGCAGCTCGCCAATCGGGGTACGGGCGCCCAGCCTGCGCGCGATGTTCGGGGCGATCAGGCCGATGAAGCCGACAAGACCGACCGCCGTCACCGCCGTCGCCGTCAGGAACAGCCCCACGCCCATGGCAATGACGAGCCCGCTGGCTAGTGCCATGCCGCGCCCCTCGGCCGCCTCGGCGCCCAGCCGGAGGAGGGCGAGCAGACGACCCAAACATGCCGCCACGGCCAGCCCGGCGGCGACGCGGGGCAGGCTCCAGGTCACCCAATTCCACCCGTTCTGCCCAAGGTCCCCTGCGCCCCAGACAAAGAGATGCGCGAAATACGGGCTCTCGAGCAGGACCAGCGCCCCGGCAATCGCGCCGAAGACGAGGTTGACCGCCATGCCCCCCAGCACCGCCTGCAAGCCCGCCAAGCCCCGTAGCCCGGTGATCCCGACGACCAGCACGAAGGCCAGGGTGGCGCCGGCCATGCTGATCCAGCCGCCATGCGCCGCCGTGTAGGCCGGCGCGACAAGCGTTGCCGCGACCGTTGCGAGCCACGCGCCGGACGCGGCGCCAAGGGTCAGGGGCGAGGCCAGGCGGTTCTGCGTGACCTGCTGCATCAGGCTGCCCGCAACCCCGAGCGCGATGCCTGCGATCACCGCCATCGCCGCCCTTGGCAGCGACGCGTAAAGGAACCGTACCTCGGCGAACCCCTCGGGCGGCGCTGCGAAGGCAAGCGCGATGATGCGGTCCGCGGGCAGGTCGGTGCTCGTCAGCAGGTGCGCGAACAAAAGAACCGGCAGGGCCAGAAGCCCGCCGGTGAGAGGGTGTCGCGCCGTCATTCCGTCAGGGGTTCGAGCGCCGCCAGAAACGCTTCGGCGTGACGCTCGACCGACAGAATGCCGCCATAACTCCAGACGCGGTCCACCTCGGCGAAACGGTCGTTGGCGACCATCGGCAGCGCGGACCAGAGCGGCCCCTCCTTCGCCGCGGCGCCGCCCATGTGGGGGCGGATCGCGAGGACGACGCCGTCATCCGCCTCGGCCAGCGCGTCGAGCGGCTTTTGGACCACGCCCCAGCGGGTCGCGGGCAGGTCGATCTCGGGCGTCAGGCCGATGCGCCGGAGCGTGTAGTTCGGCACCGAGTTCTCGCCATAGATCCACACCGTCGAATTGTCGTTGAGCCGGATTGCGGTGGCTTCTTCGGGGACGTCCATCTCGGCGACCCGTGTGGCGATCTGGTCCAGCCGCGCCTCCATCCGGGCCAGGCGTGCCTCGGACTCGGACCTGCGGTCAAAGAGGTCGGCGAGTTGAAGGAATGTCTTGCGGGCGGCGGCGATGTTGTCGTGGTCGGCCCGCCACGCGTCGATGTTCATCACCGGCGCGATGCGCGACAGTGTTTCGACCTGCGCCGGGTCGAGGTCCGAGGCGAGGATCACGTCGGGAACCAGCCCGGCGATCGTCTCCAGGTTCGGCTCGGTGCGCAGACCGATATCTGCGACGCCCTCGGGGATCGCGGGATCGCCGACCCATTCCTTGTAGAGCTCGAGCTCGGGCGCGCCGACGGGTGTGAGCCCAAGCTCGATCACGTCCTCTGTCAGCGCCCAGTCGAGCGTGACGACCCGCTCGGGCGGGGTGTCGAAGGTCGGCTGCGCGCTGGTTGCGCCGGCAAGGATCGCGAAAAGAAGGGCGAGGGCACGGATCATTCCGGGGCGATGTCCACCAGCGCGTCCGCGATCCGCTGGGCCAGAACCTCAAGCGAGACGACGCTGCTGAAGGTCCAGGCGGGTTCGGCCACGGCGAAGCGACCTTCGGCCACCGCCGGGATCGCCTGCCAGAGCGGCGAGGCGAAGAGGGCTTCCTTGTCTGCGAATGGATCGAAACGGACGATGGCGGCGTCTTCGTAGTCTGCCAGCGCCTCGATCGGGACGGTGACGAAGCCCCATTCGGTCCGCTCGCCGCCGGCTGCGGGGGTCAGGCCCATTCCTTCGACAGCTGCCGCGGCCATCGAGTTCGGGCCGTGGATGCGCAGCGTGGTCGGCGTCATCAGGCGCACCGGCAGGACCGGCGGCACCGCGCCGCCCCATGCCTCGCGCACCCGGTCGCCCGCGGCCTGCATGGCGGCGTCGATTTCGGACAGGCGCTGCGCGGCTAGGTCGGACTTGCCGAAGGCGGCTGCGATGTCGCGATAAGTCTGCCGTGCCGTTTCGGCATTGTCGTGATCGGCAGAGAACTGGTCGCGGATCACGACGGGCGCGATCTGTCCCAGCCGGTCGGCCATGTCGATCTGCTGGTCCGAGCCCAGGATCAGCTCCGGCGCCAGGTCCGACAGCGCCTCGAGGTTCGGCTCAGTCCTGAGCCCCAGATCGCGGACGCCCTCGGGCAGGGGGGGCTTCGCCACCCATGTCGCGTAGCCCTCGGTGTCGGCCACTCCGGTCAGCGGCAGGTCGAGATCCGTGGCGATCTCGGCCAGGGCCCAGGACAGGGCGGCGACGCTTTCCGGCGGGCTGTCAAGGATGGCGGTGCCCGACTCCCCCTCAAGCTCGAAGGCGTGGGCGGGCAGGGCGACGGCGCAGGCAAGGAAGAGGGTGCGGAACATGGGATCTCCTTCAGGCGATCACGGCGTGGGGTGGATGGGGTGCGGAGCGGTCCAGAAGGGCCATCGGCACCCCGGTCAGGCGGCTCAGCACATCGGCATCGAGGAAGGCGTCGCGCGGGCCGTCGAAGGCGACCCGCCCCTGGTTCAGCGCGACGATGCGGTCTGCATGGCGTGCGGCCAGGTTGATGTCGTGCAGGACCACGATGATCCGGCGCCCGTCATCGGCGAGCCGCCGGAGCAGGGCCATGATCTCTTCGGCGTGGCGCAGGTCCAACGCCGAGGTCGGCTCGTCCAGCAGCAGGATCGGCGCGTCCTGGGCCAGCAGCATGGCGATCCAGCCGCGCTGGCGCTCGCCGCCCGAAGTCTCGTCGGCAAGGCGGTCGGCCAGGGGATCAGCGGCGGTCTGGATCAGCGCGCGGTCGACGGCAGCGTGATCCTCGACCCGCCAGCGCCCCAGCGCGCCGCGCCAGGGATAGCGGCCAAGGCGCACGAGTTCGCGCACCGTCAGGCCTTCGAGCGGCGGCAGGCGCTGCGGCAGAAAGGCCACGGCGCGCGCCAGGTCGCGCTGTCGGTAGGCATCGAGGGGGCGGTCGTCCAGCGCGATGGTCCCCGTGTCGGGGCGCAACTGGCGGGCGAGGCACCCGAGGAGCGTCGACTTGCCCGAGCCGTTATGGCCCAGAATCGCGGTCACGCCCTGGCCGCCAAGGTGGAGGCCGGGCACGTCGAGCACCCGGCGTCCGTCATGGCTCACCGATATGTCGGCGAGCGCGTACATCAGAACTTCGCGGCCAGCGACAGCGAGACCTCGCGGCCCTCGCCGAAATAGCAGGCGGTGGTGCCGCAGAAGGTCACGTGCTGGTCGTCCTCGAGATTGGTGACGTTCAGTGCGACCTCATAGCGGTCCCACTGGTAGGCGAGTCGCGCATCGTACAGCGTGTAAGCTGGCGTCTCCTGCACGTCGGTGCCGTCCCACTTTTCGCCGACATACCGCACGCCGAGCCCCGCCGAGATCCCTTCGAGGCTACCCGCTGACGGCGCCCACTCTCCCCAGATCGAGCCGAAGGTCTCGGGCACGTTCGAGATGGTGTAGCCGTCCACGTTCTCGGTCTCCTGGAAGGTCGCGTTCGCGTCGATGGCGAAATCCCCGAGGCTCTTGCGCATTCCCAGTTCGACCCCTTGCGACGTCGCCTTGCCCGTCTGGATCTGGAAGGCGGGATTGTTCGGGTCCGACTGGGTCAGGTTCGACTTCTCGAGGTCAAAGAAGGCGAGGGTGTAGAGATCGTTCGTGCCCACGGGCTGGTATTTGACGCCGGCCTCGTACTGTCGACCGCGGGTCGGCTCGAAAGCGTTGCCTTCGACGTCCTGGCCCACGATCTCCTGCCGAAAGCTCTCGGCATAGCTGACATAGGGCGCGACGCCGTTGTCGAAGGCGTAGAGCAGCGCCGCATTTGCCGTCCACGCTTCGTCTTCCGCGTTCACGGTGCTGTCGGTGAACGTCCCCTCGCTCTCGCCCGTCTCGATGTCCGCATAGCGCAGACCGGTGTCGAGATGCAGCCGGTTGTTCAGGATCGCGTTGTTCTGCAGGTAGACGCCCCATTCCTCGACATAGTTGCCGGGCGTGTCGACGACGTCGATGGCGGGCGCTCCGGTGTAGTCGGGGTCGAACGGGTCGATGGTGCCGGGCTGGGCGCCGTAGCCGGTATCGCTGTCATACTCGGCATCGACATAGTTCACGCCGATCACCGTCTTCATGTCCCACGGCCCCGACCGCCAGTCAGCCGTGGCATAGGAGTCCAGCGTCAGCGTCTCGACGGTGTTCTCGGCGCGATAGAAGGTCCGGTTGATGGTGCCGTCGTCGTTATAGCGCGTCGGCGGGTTGTCGTAAGCCCACCAGGCGTGGCGATAGTCGGCCTCGCCGTCGACATGCCGGGCGCGGCCGGAGATCGACCAGACATCGTTGATCCGGTGATCGGCAAAAAGGGTGACGCTGTCCTGCTTGGTGTCGAAACGATCGAAGCCCGGTTCGCCGATGAAGAAGCTGTCGTCGAGGTAGTCGCCATTCGGGGCGGGCAGGAGTGTGCCATAAAGGGAGGCGAACTGGATCAGCGGGCTGCCGTCATTCTCCTGGTGGTTCAGCAACAGCGTGACCTCGGTTCCCTCCTGAGGCGCCCAGGTGATCGAGGGGGCGATCGCGAGAGCGTCGTCCTGCGAATGATCCACCTGCGTCTCGGCGTCGCGAAGCACCCCGACCATGCGCCATTTCAGCGTACCGCTCTTGTTGAGGTCGCCGCCGAAGTCGAGGCCGAGCTCGGCCTCGTCGTCGCTGCCGAAGGTCAGCCTGACCAGGTCTTCGCCCGCGTAATTGGCCGCCGTCTTGCTTTCGGTGTTGATGACCCCGCCGACCTCGCCGTTGCCGTATAGCCCCGAAGCGGGGCCGCGCAGGACCTGGATGCTGTCGAGGAGGAAAGGTTCGGGCCTGGTATCGTTGTAGTAGCCGTAGCGCGCCTGCAGCCCGTTGTGGAACGTCGTCGGGTCGAAGCCGCGGATCGTGTACCAGTCCGACCGCGCGTCGAGTCCCCACTGGCCTGGATTGACGCCGGTGGTGTAGCGGAGGGCCTCCTCGACGTCGTCGGCGCCGCGGGCATGGATCTCCTGTGCGGTGACGACGCTGACCGAACGCGGCGTCGTGGCGATCTCGCCACCGGTCTTCAGCAGCGTTCCGGTCGAGGTTTCCACCTTGGTGCCGACAAAGCCGCGGTCGGTGTCCTCCGTCTCAACGACGATCGTGCCCAGGTCATAGGTCTGGGCGAGGGCCGGCATTGCAGCGGCGAGGGCGATGCCGGATACGGCGAGGCGGTGAATGATCATGTCCCGGGCTCTTTCTACGAGTGTTTACGTCGGATAATGAAATCCGAGTGAAAGAGTCAACTGAATGCGGACCAATACGCCGCGACGTGAGTCTCATCCTTCGACAGGCCGCGTTCGCCCCTGAGCTCGCCTCGCATCGCGGTGGCGCGGGTTTTCTCGGCGGCGAACCAGACGTGGCGGTCGCCCTCGGGACCCAGGTCGGTGGAGCGCAGCCCGGCCTCCAGGCTCTCGCCCTTTTCGCGTGACAGGCGGCGAAGCGCGAAGCCCTGCGGGAGGTGGACATCTGGGATCAGCGCGGCGTCCTCGGCTTCGAGAAGGACCGTGCCTCCTGTTGCGGCGGAGGCGGATTCGAGGATCCGGAAGATCGCGGGAAAGGCGGTTTCGTCCCCGGCAAGCGTGAGGTGGCGCGCCTCGGGCAGCCATCCACCGCCGGGCCCGATCAGGCCGATCGGGTCGCGCGGCCGCGCATGGTGCAGCCAAGTGCAGGTCGGTCCGCTCCCGCCGTGACGGAAGGCGTCGATCACCATCTCGCCCGTTGCCGGGTTCACGTCACGTATCGTGTAGACCGCCACGTGCAGCGCGTCCTCGTCCGCGGGCCAGCGGGTGCGCCCCTTGTCGTCCACGCGCGGCCAGACCGGAGCCCGGCTCGGCTGCGGCAGCGCAAGGCGTAGGTGCAGTCCGTCACGCGCGAAGGGGGCCAGGTCGGGCGCTCGCAGCACCAGTCTCTGGAACAGCGCGCCCTCTTCGGTCACTGAAACGACCTGCCCGACTCTGAAATTCGGGGGCAGGTTGCCAGCGAGCGGTGTGTCCGCCCAGTGCAGCCCGTCCACGAGCGCGGCGTCGAACGCCTCGACCTGCGTCGCCACGAACTCGCGCAGCATGAAGCCGTTGGATTCGGAGCCAGCGCCGATGTCGATCGAGATGCCATTGGCCACCGGGGCGAGTTGGATGGTGCCGATCCCGTAGGAGATCTTGATCCGCGCGGGGCGGTCATCGACCACCGGCAGGTCGTAGGACTGGCAGAGCGAAACGATCTCGTGGAGGATGTCTCCTGCGCGATCCGTCACCAGCTGCCCTTCAGTATGTGATTGCATGCCCACGTGCGAAACTCCGACGGAATCGGTCAACTATAGGGCCGACTACCGGCTTTCGGACGTGAAGGATAGACGCACAGACCGCGAACGCGGGTTCCTACAGCCAGTCGCGCAGGATCGGGATCAGGGGCAGGTCGGCGGGAGGCATCGGGTAGCTGCGCAGCTCGCGCGGGTAGGCCCAGGCGAGGGTCTGGCCTTCGCGCGGGTGGGGCGTGCCCTCCCACTTGCGACAGGCGAAGAGGGGCATCAGCAGGTGGAAGTCATCGTATGCGTGGCTGGCGAAGGTCAGTGGCGCGAGGCACGAGGACCACGTGTTGATGCCCAGTTCTTCGTCCAGTTCGCGGATCAGCGCGTCCTCGGGGCGTTCGCCGGGCTCGACCTTGCCGCCGGGGAATTCCCACAACCCGGCCATGGACTTGCCCTCGGGCCGCTGGGCCAAAAGGACGCGGCCGTCGCGATCGATGAGCGCGACGGCAGAGACGAGAACTACTTTCACGAGCGATAGTCGGCGTTGATCTGGATATAGGCGTGGGTCAGGTCGCAGGTCCACATGGTCGCGGTGCCGTCGCCAAGGCCGAGATCCACGCGAATCACGAGCTCCTGCCCCTTCATGTAGGCGGCGCCCTTTTCCTCGGCATAATCGGGCGAGACCCATCCGTCGCGGGCCACCTCGATATCTCCGAAACGGATCGACAGCGTGTCGCGGTCAGCCTTGGCGCCGGACTTGCCCACGGCCATGACGATGCGGCCCCAGTTGGGATCTTCGCCCGCGATGGCCGTCTTGACCAAAGGCGAGTTCGCGATGGAGGACGCCACCTTGCGCGCATCGACATCATCCGCCGCGCCGGTCACGGCAACCTCGACGAATTTCGTGGCGCCCTCGCCGTCGCGCACGACCTGGTGGGACAGGTCCAGCATGACCTCGTGCAGCGCATCCTCGAATGGAACGCCGCGGGCCGTGACCTCGGCCGATTTGCCGGTGGCGGCCAGCAGCAGCGTGTCCGAGGTCGAGGTGTCGCCGTCCACGGTGATGCAGTTGAACGTCCGGTCGGTCAGCTCCGACAGCATCTCCTGAAGCAGGGGGCGGGCGACCTTGGCGTCGGTGAAGATATAGACCAGCATCGTCGCCATGTCGGGCGCAATCATGCCCGAGCCCTTGGCGATCCCCGCGATCGTGACCTTCTGCCCATCGATCTCGACCACCCGCGCGCAGCCCTTGGGGAACGTGTCGGTCGTCATGATCGCGCGGGCCGCAGGCTCGATCCCGGAAGGGTCGAGTGATTCGGTCAGTTCGCCGAGGGCGGCGGTGATCCGGTCGTCGGGAAGACGCTCGCCAATCACGCCGGTGGACGAGGTGAAGACGCGCGCGGCGGGCAGGCCGGTGACCTCGGCCACGGCCGCCGCGACGCGTTCGACCGCCCCCTCGCCGGCCTTGCCGGTAAAGGCGTTGGAATTGCCCGAGTTCACCAGAATCGCTGCGCCCTCGGCGCCCTCGGCGCCGTCAAAGCCGATCTTGGCTTCGCAGTCCCGCACGGGGGCCGAGCGGGTCGAAGAGCGGGTGAAGACCCCCGCGATCGAGGTGCCCGGATCGCAGACGGCAAGCATCACATCGGTGCGATTCTTGTAGCGGAGACCGGCCGCTGCGGTGGCGAAGCGTACGCCTGCCACCTGCGGAAGGTCGGGGAACGTTGCGGGCGCCAGCGGCGACACTGCTGCGGGCATGCCGGATCAGTCCAGAAGGGCGTCGTTGCGGATCGCGGCCGGATCAACCTGCGTCTCGGGGCGGGAAGCTTCGGCATCCTCGACGGCAGAGGAGACGATGCTCTCGACGGCCTGCATCTGGAGCTGCCCTTCGATCTCGCCCCGGACCTCGTCAAGCGGGGGCGCCGACTGCTCTCGCGTCTCGTTCAGCTTGATGACGTGCCAGCCGAACTCGGTCTGGACGGGCTCGGAGACCTCGCCGACCTCCAGCTCCTGAACGGCCTGCTCGAAGGGCTCGACCATCGTGCCCTGGCCAAACCAGCCAAGCTCGCCGCCGGACGGGCCCGAGGGGCCGGTGGATTCGGCGCGGGCCAGCTCGGCGAAGTCCTCGCCTGCGTTCAGGCGCTCGATCAGGTCCTGCGCGGCGGATTCGCTCTCCACGAGGATGTGCGAGGCGTTGTATTCGGTCGTGGGTTCGGCGCCGCCATACTCGGTGTCATAGACTTCCTGGACCTGCTCCTCTGTCACGGCGTCGTCGGCGAGGCGCTGGATGATCTCGGACGCAGCCAGCGCGCGACGCTCGTTTTCGATCACGAGTTCGCCACGACGCGACAGCCCGTCGGCCTGGTCGCCAAGGGCGGTCTGCTGGATCAGCTGCTCGAGCACGCCCTCGAACAGGGTCTGGTCGTCGAGCGACTGGTACTGCTGGGGCAGGCGCTCGCGCATCGCAATCATGTGGCCCAGCGTGATGTCGGTGCCATTCACGGTCGCCACCACGGTCGAGGCGTCCTGCGCGACGGCAGGCAGGCCGAACGCCAGCATGGCCGCGACGGTCATCGTGCCGAGTTTCCTCATCGTGAAAGTCCTTTCCATCGGGCCAGCGGCCCCAACATTGACAGTTCCAAGGGCGCCCCTTACATCGCCTTCAGCCTCTGAAGGGACCGTTTCTTGCCGCCTTCCTATTCGGCGTCGACGGGCCGGGCAAGCGATCCCCTCACACGTTGATGTCAGGAGAGACGATGCTTGGTCTGGGTTCTGTTGCGCGAAAGGTCTTCGGCACGCCGAATGACCGTAAGGTCAAGGCCACGCGCCCCCTCGTCGACAAGATCAACGCATTGGAGCCCGAGTTTGAGCCCCTGTCTGACGACGATTTGGTCGCCAAGACGGCCGAGCTGAAAGAGCGGGTCGCGAACGGCGAAAGCCTCGACGATATCCTGCCCGAGGCCTTTGCCAACTGCCGCGAGGGCGCGCGCCGGGCACTTGGCCTGCGCGCCTTCGACGTGCAGCTGACCGGCGGCATCTTCATGCACCAGGGCAACATCGCCGAGATGAAGACCGGCGAGGGCAAAACGCTGGTGGCGACCTTCCCGGCCTACCTGAATGCGCTGACCGGCAAGGGCGTGCACATCGTCACGGTGAACGACTACCTCGCCCGCCGCGACGCCGAATGGATGAGCAAGGTCTACGGCCAACTCGGCATGACGACCGGCGTCGTCTATCCGCAGCAGCCCGAGGAAGAGAAGCGGCAAGCCTATGCCGCCGATGTCACCTACGCCACGAACAACGAGCTCGGCTTCGACTACCTGCGCGACAACATGAAGTCCGAGATGCGCCAGTTGATGCAGCGCGGGCACAACTTCGCCATCGTGGACGAGGTCGACTCGATCCTGATCGACGAGGCGCGCACCCCGCTCATCATTTCGGGTCCATCGGACGACCGGTCCGAGCTGTACCGCACCATCGACCAGGTGATCCCGCTTCTGACGGACGAGCACTACTCGCTGGACGAGAAGACGCGGAACGTGACCTTCACCGACGAGGGCAACGAGTTCCTCGAACAGCATTTCTTGAGTGCCGGCATCCTGCCCGAGGGGCAGACGCTGTATGACCCTGAATCGACGACCATCGTCCACCACGTGAACCAGGGCTTGCGCGCCCACAAGCTGTTCACCAAGGACAAGGACTACATCGTTCGCGACAACGAGATCGTCCTGATCGACGAGTTCACCGGCCGCATGATGGCCGGGCGGCGCCTGTCCGACGGCCTGCACCAGGCGATCGAGGCGAAGGAGGGCGTAGACATCCAACCCGAGAACGTCACCCTCGCAAGCGTCACGTTCCAGAACTACTTCCGCCTCTACGACAAGCTGGCCGGCATGACCGGCACTGCGCTGACCGAAGAGGAAGAGTTCGACGAGATCTACAAGCTGGGCGTGGTCGAGGTTCCCACCAACCGTCCCATCGCCCGCGTCGATGAGCACGACGCCGTCTACCGGACCGCGCAGGAAAAATACGCAGCCATCGTGGACGAGATCAAGAAAGCGCACGAAAGGGGTCAGCCAACCCTCGTCGGCACGACCTCGATCGAAAAGTCGGAGTTCCTGAGCCAACTTCTTCAGAAAGAGAAGGTGCCGCACAACGTCCTGAACGCCCGCCAGCACGAGCAGGAGGCACAGATCGTCGCCGATGCCGGCAAGCTGGGCGCGGTAACCATCGCGACGAACATGGCCGGCCGCGGCACCGACATCCAGCTTGGCGGCAACGTCGACATGAAGGTGATGCAGGCGCTCGCCGAGGACCCCGAAGCCGATCCCGACGCGCTGCGCGCCCGCATTCAAGCCGAAACCGCCGACGAGAAGGAAAAGGTCAAGGCCGCTGGCGGCCTCTTCGTGCTCGCCACCGAACGCCACGAAAGCCGCCGGATCGACAACCAGTTGCGCGGCCGCTCGGGCCGTCAGGGGGACCCGGGCCGTTCCGCATTCTTCCTGTCGCTCGACGACGACCTGATGCGGATCTTCGGGTCCGAAAGGCTCGACAACATGCTGCAGAAGCTCGGCATGAAAGAGGGCGAGGCGATCGTCCATCCTTGGGTCAACAAGTCGCTGGAGCGTGCGCAGGCGAAGGTTGAAGGCCGCAACTTCGACATTCGCAAGCAGCTGCTGAAGTTCGACGACGTCCAGAACGAGCAGCGCAAGGTGATCTTCGGCCAGCGGCGCGAGATCATGGAAAGCGCCGACCTCGCCGAGATCGCGCAGGACATGCGCCACCAGGTGATCGACGACCTCGTGGACCAGCACATCCCGGCGAAAAGCTATGCCGACCAGTGGGACGGCGAGGGGCTCTATGTATCGGTGCTTGAGACGCTGAACCTGGACCTGCCGATCCAGTCGTGGGTCGAGGAGGACGGGGTGGATGACGAGACCATCCGCGAGCGCCTCTACGAAGAGTCCGACAAGTACATGGCCGCGAAGGCCGCGCAGTTTGGTCCGACCAACATGCGCCAGATCGAAAAGCAGCTTCTGTTGCAGACCATCGACGGCAAGTGGCGCGAACACCTGCTGACGCTCGAACATCTGCGCTCGGTCGTGGGCTTCCGCGGTTATGCGCAGCGCGATCCGCTGAACGAATACAAGAACGAGGCGTTCCAGCTGTTCGAGGGGATGCTCGACTCGCTGCGGGCCGACGTGACCAAGAAGCTGTGCCACATCAAGCCGCTGTCCGAGGACGAGCAGCGCCAGATGATCGCCCAGATCCAGGCGCAGCGCGCCCGCGTCCGCGCGGCGGCCGATCCCCAGCCCAAACCCGGCGAGGCCGAGGCCGAGGCGGCGGCGCCCGGCTTCGTCGAGGCGGATCCCTCGACCTGGGGCAATCCCAGCCGCAACGATCCCTGTCCGTGCGGGTCCGGCAAGAAGTTCAAGCACTGCCACGGCCAGATCGCGTAACGGCTTGAAACCGCAGGCGCGGCGCGAAAGACTTTCCGGTACACCCGGGGAGCTTACATGAAACCGTCAGGCTGGTTCCTGTGCGCCGCGCTCTGCTGGCCGGTCGCGGTCATGGCCGACGCCATCGCGCTGCGCCACGAGGGCCAGACCGTTGTGGAGGGCGAGCTTCTCGGCTTTGACGGGCGCTATTATCGCATCCTCGGCCCACATGGAGAGGTGACGCTCGACGGTCAAGTGCTCGACTGCGTCGGCGCCGATTGTCCTGAACTCGGCGCACCAGAGCGGCTGCGGATCTCGGGCGAGGGATCTGTCATCCGGACCGTGCTGCCGCCGCTGATCGAGACATTCGCCCGGCGTCAGGGCTACGACATTACGCACGAGGCAGACGGCCCCGCCACGCACTATGCGCTGTCACGCGAGGGCGTCGTCCAGGCGCGGCTTATGTTGGTGCCCACCAGCAGTTCGGAGGGATTGGCCGACATCGTCGCTGACCTCGCCGACGTGGCGGTGTCGCTGCGGCCACCGGATGCGATCGAACTCGCCCTCGCGCGCGAGGCGGGGCGTGGCGACCTGACCGATGCCGGCCAGCGCGCCATCCTGGGGCTCGACGCCGTCATTCCGGTCGCCTCGGCCCTGTCAAGCCGCACCACGATCACGCTCGAGGAGATCGAGGCTTGGCCGGCCGATGCGCTGCATATACCCGATCCGGCCACCAGCGCGGGCGAGGCCATCCTGAGGCATTTCCCCTCCCTCATCGATCGACGGGTGGTCTTCCACCCCACGCTGGACTCGCTGGCCGAGGCAGTCTCGCAGTCCCGCAACGCGCTGGGACTGACCCTTTACTCCGCCCAAGGCGACACGCAGCCCCTGCCGTTGCTCGGTCCCTGTGGTGCCTCTGTGGCTGCGGATCCGCAGAGTCTCAAGACCGAGGACTACCCCCTGACGGCGCCGGTTTTCCTCTATGCGCCCATGCGGCGATTTACCGGGGTGACGCGAGACCTACTACGCTATCTCGTTTCCCCCATCGCGCAGCCCGTGATCCAGAGGGCCGGCCTCGTGGACCAGTTCCCCGAATCGATTCCCTTTGCCGATCAGGGAGATCGCCTGGGACTCGCGATCCTCACGGCCGAGACCAACAGCTCTGTTGCCGGCTTGCAGCGCATGGTGAAAGAACTGCGGGGAAAGGCGCGACTGACGCTGACGTTCCGCTTCGACGACGGGTCGAGCGGTCTCGACGCTCAGTCCCAAGACAACGTCGATCGCCTCGCCGCCGCGCTTGGCGGCGGGTTGTTCGACGGGCGGCGGCTGATCTTTGCGGGGTTCAGTGACGCAGGAGGATCGGCGGTTACGAACCGCAGCCTGTCGCGTGCGCGCGCCGAGGCGGTTCGTGATGCGGTCGCCGAGGCTGTTCCGGGTGTCGCGGTTCAGCTTGACGTTGCAGCCTATGGCGAGGCGCTACCGATCGCCTGCGACGAAACCGGTTGGGGACGGCAGGTGAACCGGCGCGTGGAGGTATGGGTTGGTGCGGTCGAGCCTACAGGAACCCTTCGGCCCGGAAACTGACCTCGCGGCCCCGCCCGATGACGACATGGTCATGCAGGATCAGGCCCAGAACGTCGCAGGCCTGGGCAATCTGCCGCGTGATCGACCGATCCGCGTCTGACGGTGTGGGGTCGCCCGATGGATGATTGTGCACGAGGATAAGCGCCTTGGCTTCCAGTTCGAGAGCGCGCTTGACCACTTCGCGCGGATAGACCGGGACGTGGTCGATGGTGCCCTTCGCCTGTTCTTCGTCGGCGATCAGCGTGTTCTTTGCGTCCAGGAACAGAATTCTGAACCGTTCGGTCCGTTCCCGAGCGAGAGTGGCGCGGCAGTAGTCCATGAGCGCCTCCCAGGAAGACACGACCGGCCGAGCCAATGCCCGGTTGCGCAGGGCGCGCCGAGTCACGGCCTCGGTGATCGAGAGGTCAAGCGCAGTGGACCGCCCCGCGCCGGGCACGGAGGCGATGGCCTCCCTTGGCGCGGCCAGAACGCCGCCCAGATCGCCAAAGCGGTCGATCAGCGCGCGCGCCAACGGCTTGACGTCACGACGGGGCACGATGCGGAACAACAACAGTTCGAGAAGCTCGTAGTCGGGCATCGCGTCCGGCCCGCCCTCGACGAAACGCTCCCGCAGGCGGGCGCGATGGTCAGCGATATAGGATGGCTGCCCGCGAGGTGCAGGCGCGTCGGCCTTTGCGACGGGAAGGCCTTGGAACAGACGGGGGTGTTCAGCGAAATCCGGCATGGACGAACCTTGCCGGATCGATTGTGAAGACGGCGTTAAGGGACGAAGGGCCTCAGCCCTTCATCCCGTCCCAGAACGATTTGACCTTGCGGAAAAACCCGGTGCTCTCAGGGCTATTCTCTTCCGAGAGATCCTCGAACTCGCGCAGAAGCTCCTTCTGGCGGCTGGTCAGGTTCACCGGGGTTTCAACGGCAAGCTCAATGAACATGTCGCCGTTGGCCGTGCTTCGCAGCCCGGGCATTCCCTTGCCGCGTAGACGCATCTGCTTGCCCGATTGGCTGCCTGCAGGGATCTTCACGCGGCTGCGGCCGCCGTCGATCGTCGGCACCTCAATGTCGCCGCCCAGAGCGGCCGAGGTCATCGACACGGGCACGCGGCAGAACAGGTTTTCGGCCTCGCGCTGGAAGATCGGATGATCCTCGACCTCAATGAAGATATAGAGGTCGCCAGCCGGGCCGCCGCGCAGGCCGGCTTCACCCTCGCCGCCAAGACGGATGCGGGTACCGGTTTCGACGCCCTTTGGAATGTTCACCGAAAGCGCACGGTCCTTCTGAACGCGACCTGCGCCGCCGCAGTTGTGGCAGGGGTTCTTGACGATCTGACCCGCACCCGAGCAGGTCGGGCAGGTCCGTTCGACGGTAAAGAAGCCTTGCTGCGCGCGGACCTTGCCCATGCCCGAACAGGTTGGGCAGGTGGCGGGCTCGGCGCCGCCCTCGGCGCCCGATCCCTCGCAGACGCCGCAGGTTACGGCCGTCGGCACGGTGATCGTGCGCTGCATGCCCTTGTAGGCATCCTCAAGCGAAATGCGCAGGTTATAGCGCAAATCCGAGCCGCGGGTGGCCCGCTGGCCGCCGCCGCGGCGCTGCTGGCCCATGAAGTCGCCGAAGAGATCGTCGAACACGTCGGAGAACGCAGAGGCGAAGTCGCCCTGGCCGCCGCCGTAGCCCGCCCGTGCTCCTCCGCCGCCGCCGCGCGCACCCATGCCGCCTTCGAAGGCTGCATGGCCGAAGCGATCGTAAGCAGCCTTACGCTCGGCGTCCTTGAGCACGTCATAGGCCTCGTTCACTTCCTTGAACTGGGCCTCGGCGTTCGGGTTATCGCTGTTACGGTCTGGGTGAAGCTCTTTCGCCTTGCGACGATAGCCCTTCTTGATCTCGTCGGCAGACGCGCCCTTCGACACCCCCAGAACGTCGTAGAAATCACGTTTTGCCATTCAATAAATCCTTCACGTCAAAGGCCGGCCCGACATATCAGACCGGCCCCTGTTGAAGCTGGAGTGGGCCTTACGACGCGCGCTTGTCGTCGTCGAGGTCCTCGAAATCGGCATCGACGATCTCGTCGTCGTCATTGCCGCCCGAGCTGTCCTCGGCCGTGTCGGCAGAGGCGTCGCCCTTGTCTTGCTGCGACTTATAGATCGCCTCGCCGAGTTTCATCGACGCTTCGGTCACGTTCTGGATGCCGGACTTGATCTTCTCCGGGTTGTCGGTCTCGAGCTGCTCCTGCAGGTTCGAGATGGCCAGTTCGATGGCCTCGACAGTGGTCGGATCGACCTTGTCCTTATGCTCTTCCAGCGACTTCTCGGTCGAGTGGATCAGGCTTTCGGCCTGGTTCCGGGCTTCGACCAGGTCACGGCGCTTCTTGTCGGCATCGGCATTGGCTTCGGCGTCCTTCACCATCTTCTCGATGTCGTCGTCGGACAAGCCGCCGGACGCTTGGATGGTGATGTTCTGCTCTTTTCCCGTGCCCTTGTCCTTGGCCGAGACTGATACGATGCCGTTGGCGTCGATGTCGAACGTCACCTCGATCTGCGGCATGCCGCGCGGCGAGGGCGGGATATCCTCGAGGTTGAACTGGCCGAGCATCTTGTTGTCGGCGGCCATCTCGCGCTCGCCCTGGAAGACCCGGATCGTCACCGCGTTCTGGTTGTCCTCGGCCGTCGAGAAGATCTGGCTCTTCTTCGTCGGGATCGTCGTGTTGCGGTCGATCAGGCGGGTGAACACGCCGCCCAGCGTCTCGATGCCCAGCGAAAGCGGGGTCACGTCGAGAAGCACCACGTCCTTGACGTCACCCTGTAGAACGCCGGCCTGGATGGCGGCGCCAAGGGCCACGACCTCGTCGGGGTTCACGCCCTTGTGCGGCTCTTTCCCGAAGAATTTGGTCACTTCCTCGATCACTCTCGGCATGCGGGTCATGCCGCCGACCAGGACCACCTCGTCGATGTCGCCGGTCGAAAGGCCGGCGTCCTTCAGCGCGGCCTGGCACGGCTTGATCGAGTTCTTGATGAGGTCCGAGACGATGCTTTCCAGCTTCGCCCGGGTCAGCTTCATCACCAGGTGCAGCGGTTGACCGTTGGCGCCCATGGTGATGAACGGCTGGTTGATCTCGGTCTGGCTTGCGCTCGACAGCTCGATCTTGGCCTTCTCGGCGGCTTCCTTCAGGCGCTGAAGGGCCATCTTGTCCGAGGTCAGATCGACGCCGTGCTCTTTCTTGAACTCGGCCGCCAGATGATCGACGATCCGCATGTCGAAGTCTTCGCCGCCGAGGAACGTGTCGCCGTTCGTCGACTTCACCTCGAAGAGGCCATCGTCGATTTCCAGGATGGTGATGTCGAAGGTACCACCGCCGAGGTCATAGACCGCGATCGTCTTGGTTTCCTTCTTGTCGAGCCCGTAAGCCAGCGCGGCGGCCGTCGGCTCGTTGATGATGCGCAGCACCTCGAGCCCGGCGATCTTGCCGGCGTCCTTGGTGGCCTGACGCTGCTGGTCGTTGAAGTAGGCGGGGACGGTGATGACGGCTTGCGTCACCTCTTCGCCGAGATAGCTCTCGGCCGTCTCCTTCATCTTCTGCAGGATGAAGGCGGAAATCTGGGAGGGCGAATACTTCTCGCCGCGGGCCTGGACCCATGCGTCACCCTGGCCACCGTCGACGATGGTGTAGGGCAGGTTCTTCTTGTCCTTCTCGAGGCCTTGGTCTCCGAACCGGCGGCCGATCAGGCGCTTTACGGCGAAGATGGTGTTTTCCGAGTTGGTGACCGCCTGACGCTTGGCGGATTGCCCGACAAGGCGCTCTTCTTCGGTAAAGGCGACGATCGAGGGGGTCGTGCGCGCACCCTCGGAGTTTTCGATCACGCGGGGCTGCGAACCGTCCATGATGGCGACGCAGCTGTTGGTGGTCCCGAGGTCGATGCCGATGACTTTGGCCATGCTCTCAATGTCCTCTTGTTGGCGATGTTGTTGCGGCCGGGCCCCCGTTCGAGGCACCCCTCCGCAGATCCCGAGTTATTGCCGCGTTTAGCGCCTGCGGCCGGCGTCCGCACGTATATAGGGAGGGCGTTTTCGCGCTGCAATCCCGACGGAGGACTGCTTTATGAGCCTTTTTGAGACTTCGGGGCGGATCGACATCCGCGGGGTCGAACTCCTGCGGGATGCGCTGGACCGATCCGCGCAAGAGGCCCTTGTGGACGATCTGCGTCGCGTGGCCGGGGTCGCGCCCTTCTATCACCCGGAGACGCGGCGCGGGCAGAAGTTCAGCGTTCGCATGACATCGGCCGGCGCAGTCGGCTGGATCAGCGACCGCAAGGGATACCGTTACCAGCCCCATCACCCATCCGGCGGCGGCTGGCCGTCGATCCCCCCGCAGCTTCGGGAGCTTTGGTGCGCGATACTACCCGAGGCCGCCACGCCGGACACGTGTCTCGTGAACTACTATGGCGAAGGCGCGCGGATGGGGATGCACCAGGACAAGGACGAGGCCGACCTGTCTCAGCCGGTCCTGTCGGTTTCGCTGGGCGACGAGGCGCTCTTCCGCGTCGGAAACATCGAGCGTGGCGGGCGGACCGAAAGCGTCTGGCTGCGGTCGGGCGACGTTGCGGTCATCGGGGGCGCGGCGCGGCTGGTCCACCATGGCATCGACCGGATCAGGTTCGGATCGTCCGACCTCTTGCCGCAAGGCGGGCGGATCAATGTGACGATGCGGGTGGCCGGATCAGGGCCGGGAGCAGCAGCCTGAGATGTGGCCGTGATCGTCTTCTTCGGACAGCAGGACATCCACCGTATAGGGGTAAGTGCGATCAGACATGCCGTCGCTGCATTCTTCCCCCACAATTATCGCGGTCAGGCTGCGGCCGCTGTCGAACGCGCGCAGGGACCAACGGTTGCCCCGCCCGGCGGCGCGGGTCCTTGTCCCGGCGGTGCCGTCGAAGCCGGAGCCGGACGCCTCGTCCAGCGTCACGCTGTCGGGGCGGATGGCGAGCGACCAGAACGGCTCGGTCCCCGTGCAGTCGAGCGGGCCGGGAAAGCCCGTCGCGCCGCCCTGCGCCTTCATGTAGCCCAAATAAACCCAGCCCTCGGCGCCCTCGTGGTCGACGCGCCCCCAGCGGCCATTATCTGACAGCTCGGTCACGCGGACGCCTGTCTCGTCGTGTTGCAGGACGCCGACCACTTCGCCCTCGTTCGAGGGGCGCGCCCGGATGAACAGCGCATCGTCCGGCGCCACGCCGGTCACATCATATGACCCGCGACCCTGCGCCGCGGCGGCTCCTCCAGACAGGATCGCCAGCAGCAAGACAAGCGCCCGGATCATCGACGTGCGCCCCAGCTGAGCGATGCGTTCTGGCGCGTGTAGAACTCGCCCATCAGGCCGATCATCATCAGCGCCAACGACACGTAGAAGGGGTAGGTCAGGCTGGAATGGCGCGGGAAGTAGTTGATGAACACGAAGCCTCTCGTCTGGTCGATGATGTGAAACAGCGGGTTCCAGTCGAACCAGTCGATCATGTAGCCCGGAAGCTGGTTCGCGACGAACATCTTTCCCGAGGCGATCATGCTCGCGCGGCTGTAGATCGACTGTGCGGTCGAGGCGCCCCGGGGAAACCAGGGCTTCAGCCCCAGGAACATCACGCCCACTCCAACGCCCGAGAACCACGACAGGCACACCATGCCGAGCGCGCCCTTCCAGTTGTGGATCTCGATGGGCTCGATGATCACGTGATAGGCGTAAAGGACCAGGATTGCCGAAAGGACCTGGGTATAGAGCGCGGCCAACGCGTTCGACGCGATCGCCACGAAGGTCGTCATCGGCGCATGCAGCATCATCGGCGAGGAGGGGCCCTCGGTCGAGAAGACCGCCTGCACGGTGCGCACATGCATCAGGTAAAGGAAGATCCCGCTCATGATGAACAGGATGAAGTCGCCCCGAATGGCCGAACCGCGCATCCCCAGCACCGTAAAGAGGATGTAGAACGATCCCACGAGGATCACGGTTTGCAGGATGTTCAGCCCGATCGCCATGAACGCGTTGGCATGCGTCTTGCGCACCGACCGCACTGTGTTGTGGAAGATCAGGTCAAGCACCCGGCCCGCTGACCCCACCCACGTCTTCTTGCGTCTCGACCCGAACATCACGGCTCCGACTCCCCCGGCAGGGACAGGTCTTGCAGGGAAATATTGTTGTTTTCTTGGCGGCCTAGCTTAAACCATGCCCCGGACAGCAGCCAATGCGGAGAATTGTCGTGGATCAGGAAGCTCTCGTCGAAGTGATGCGGAAGCTGGCGCTTCAGGCGGGCGACGCCATCATGGACATCTATGACCGCGACGACTTCGAGGTGCGGGAAAAGTCCGACGAAAGCCCGGTGACCGAGGCCGATGAAGCGGCCGACGCGCTGATTTCGGCGGGGCTGCGCGAGGCGTTCCCCGACATCCCTCTCGTCACCGAAGAGCAGGCCGAGAGCCATGAACAGGACGTCACGACCTTCCTGATCGTCGATCCACTGGACGGGACCAAGGAGTTCGTGAAGCGTCGCGGCGATTTCACCGTGAACATCGCCTATGTCGAGAATGGCGAACCCTCACGGGGCGTGGTCTATGCCCCGGCGCGCGAAAGGCTCTTCTATACCCGCGCGGATGGCAAATCGGTCGAGGAGAAAGGTCCCTTCGACCCCGAATCGCCGGGCGAGACCTCGGTCATCGGGGTGCGCATGCCGGATAACGAATCCCTTCTCGTCGTCGCCTCGAAGTCGCATCGCGACCAAGCCACCGACGACTACATCAGCCATTATCGGGTCGAGGATCTGCGCAGCGCCGGATCGTCCCTGAAGTTCTGCCTGGTCGCCACCGGCGAAGCCGATCTCTATCCCCGCCTCGGGCGCACGATGGAGTGGGATACCGCGGCCGGCCACGCAGTGCTTACCGGTGCGGGGGGGACGGTCGTGCGGTTCGACGACAAGGCTCCGCTTCGCTATGGTAAAGCAGGCTTCGCCAACCCCTTCTTCATCGCATATGCACCTGGCGTCACATTGAAAGACTAATGGTGGCGCTACAACATAGCGGCAATGCCTGCCCCTGATACGGTGCCAAAGAGGATTTCATGACCAAAAAAGTCACCAAGGCCGTCCTTCCCATTGCCGGGCTCGGAACGCGTTTTCTGCCGGCGACGAAGTCGATGCCCAAGGAGATGATGACGCTCGTCGACCGCCCGCTGATCCAGTACGCCATGGACGAAGCCCGCGACGCCGGGATCACCGACTTCATCTTCGTGACCGCGCGCGGCAAGAGCTCGCTCGTCGACTACTTCGACAAGTCGCCCGAACTCGAGGAATCGCTTAAGCGCAAGGGCAAGGACGATCTGCTCGAAGAGCTCGGGCGGACCGACATGCCCTCGGGCGCGATCTCGACCATCCGCCAGCAGAAGGCGATGGGCCTCGGCCACGCGGTCTGGTGTGCGCGTCGTCTAATCGACTCGGACGAGTGCTTCGCCGTGATCCTGCCGGACGATGTCATCAAGTCCGACGTGCCTTGCCTGAAGCAGATGGTCGATGCCCATGCCGAGACGGGTGGCTGCATGGTCGCGGCGATGGAAGTCGCGCGTGAGGAAACGTCGAAATACGGCATCCTCGATGTGGAGGACGGCGGCTGCAAGACGGTGCGCGTGAAGGGCATGGTCGAAAAGCCTGACCCGTCCGAGACGCCGTCGAACCTGGCGGTGATCGGCCGCTACATTCTGACGCCCGAGGTGCTGTCGGTGCTCGACAACCAGGATGCCGGCAAGGGCGGAGAGATCCAGCTGACCGACGCGATCGCCAAGCAGATCGACAGCGAGCGTGGCGTGCACGGGCTGAAGTTTGACGGGCAGCGGTTCGACTGTGGCTCCAAGGCCGGGTTCCTTCAGGCTACGGTGGCCTTCGGTCTCAGCCGCCCCGATCTGCGCGACGATCTCGCCAGCTTCATCAAGTCCCTCGGTCCGAACGAGTTGGGCTGACTTGCCCCGGCGGTTCGAGATCGGCGCCCCGCCGCGTCCGATCTTGCCGCCGGATCCCTCCGCCGCTTACCGGCTGCGCTGGAAGCGGCGGCGCCTGCTGTTCCGCGCGCTACGCACGCGGCGGCAGCTTTCGCCGGTGGTTGATCGCACCGCGCGCATCCGCCCCGGTCAAATCCTCTTGTTCCTTTGCGTGCGAAATGAGGCGGCCCGGCTGCCCTTCTTCCTCGCGCACCATCGCGCGCTCGGGGTCGATCACATCCTGGCCGTGGACAACGCCTCAACCGATGGCACGAGCGAACTGCTGGCCGAGGCGCCCGATGTCTCGCTCTGGCGGACCGGCCATTCGTACCGGATGTCCCGGTTCGGGCTGGACTGGGTGACGTGGCTGATGATCCGCCACGGGCACGGCCACTGGTGCCTCACGCTCGATGCCGACGAGATCCTCGTCTATCCCCACTGGCGCACCCGGCCGCTGCGAGCGTTGACCGAGTGGCTGGATGACAGCGGACAGCCCATGATGGGCACGCTGATGGTGGACCTGTATCCCAAGGGCTCCCTGAAGGGGGCGCGGCACGTTCCCGGCTCTGATCCGACAGACGTGCTGAGCCTGTTCGACGCCGGAAACTACACGATCCGGCGGCAGGAGCCGCTGGGAAACCTCTGGGTGCAGGGCGGTCCCCGCGCGCGCGCCTTCTTCGCGCCCGAGCCGCGCCGCGCCCCGACGCTCCAGAAGGTTCCGCTGGTCCGGTGGGACCGCCGCTATGTCTACGCGAACTCGACCCATGCCGCCTTGCCGCGCCGCCTGAACGACATCTATGGCGAAGGTGAACGGATCACCGGCGCGCTTCTTCACACCAAGTTCCTGGACGAGGTGGTCGCGAAATCGGCAGAAGAGCTGAAGCGACGCGAGCATTTCGCGAATGCCGCACTCTACGAGAATTATTACAAGGCACTGATAGACAACCCGACGCTCGCATGCTCCTTTTCGACGGCGTATCGGGGCTGGCGACACCTCGAGGCGCTTGGCCTGATCTCGCGCGGAGGGTGGGCCTGAGCCGGCGCGCCGGTAGGACGAAGGTGGAGCGGGCGATTGGCGATCGGCAAACGGATCCGGCTCGGGCTGAGACGGCGGCGATGGTATATCCGCGCCATCCGCAAGCGCCGCGAGCTGCGCCCCGTTCGCCTGCGCAAGGACAGGATCGGCGCCGCGACCAATGTCGTCATCACGGTCGCCCGAAACGAGCACATCCGCCTGCCATATTTCCTGCGCTACTACCGCAATCTCGGGATTGAGCATTTCCTGTTCATCGACAACGGCAGCGATGACGGCAGCGCGGCCTATCTGTCCGAGCAAGCCGACTGCTCGGTCTGGTCCACCACGGCGAGCTACCGCAGGTCGCGCTACGGACTGGACTGGGTGAACTGGCTGGCGCGGCGCTACTGCCTCGGGCGCTGGGTGCTTCACGTGGACGTGGACGAATTCTTCGTCTTTCCGTTCTGCGATACCCGGCCGATCCGCGCGCTGACAGACTGGCTGGACGGGTCGGGCATCCGCTCCTTCGGCACCATGCTGATCGACATGTATCCCAAGGGACCGCTGGCCGCGGCGACTTACGAGGCCGGGCAGAATCCTTTCGACGTGGCCGGATGGTTCGACAGCGGCAACTACACGATCAAGCGAAACTGGGATTACCAGTCGCTGTGGATTCAGGGCGGGCCGCGGGCGCGGGTTTTTTTTGCCGACAAGCCCAAGCGGGCGCCGGCGTTGAACAAGGTGCCGCTGGTCAGATGGCAGCGCGGCACGGTCTTTGCCTCGTCCACCCACAACGTGCTGCCGCGGGGCCTTAACCTCGTCTTCGATGATGTCGGCGGCGAAAAGGCGTGCGGTGTCCTCCTGCACGCCAAGTTCCTCAACACCTTGACTGCGCGATCGCGGGAAGAAGTGGCGCGGGCCGAGCATTACGGCGGTGCCCGCGAGTATCGCGCCTATGCTGACGGGCTGGAGGACGGCTCCGGACTGTGGTGCAACTGGTCGGAGCGGTACATCAACTGGCGCCAGCTAGAAATCCTGGGCCTGATGTCCAAGGGGAATTGGGCGTGAGCATCGGTTTCGTCATGCTCTGCCACGAGGCGCTGGACCGGGCTGCCCAAGTCGCCCGCCACTGGTCGCAACGCGGCTGCCCCATCGTGATCCACGTGGATGCACGCGTTCCGCAGCGGGACTTCGATGCGTTCCGCGGCGCGCTGAGCGATTGTCCCAACATCCTGTTCTCGGAGCGCTTCCGCTGCGAGTGGGGTCGCTTTTCGCTGGTGCGGGCGACCCAGGCTGCCGCCGAGTTGATGCTCGCTAGCTTTGTCGAAGCCCATCACATCTACCTCGCCTCTGGCACCTGCCTGCCGCTTCGCCCGGTCGAAGAGCTTGTCGGGTACCTCGACGAGCGCGCCGGGACGGACTTCATCGAAAGCGCCACGACCGAGGACGTGCCCTGGACCAAGGGGGGGCTGGATCACGAGCGGTTCACGTTGCGCTTCCCCTTCTCGTGGAAGCGGCAGAGGCGCCTTTTCGACCGCTATGTGCGGCTGCAACGGCGGCTGAAGGTCCGTCGCCGCATCCCCGAGGGGCTGACGCCTCACATGGGCTCGCAATGGTGGTGCCTGACGCGCGAGACGCTGTCCGCGATCCTCTACCATCCCCGCCGCGCCGAGTTCGATCGTTACTTCAAGCGGGTCTGGATTCCGGATGAGAGCTACTTCCAGACTCTCGTCCGGCTCGTTTCGGACCGGGTGGAAAGTCGGTCGCTGACGCTGTCCAAGTTCGACTTTCAGGGTAAGCCACACGTGTTCTACGACGACCACCTGCGGCTTCTGCGACGGTCCGATTGCTTCGTCGCGCGCAAGATCTGGCCTCAGGCCGAGCGGCTCTACACCGCGTTCCTGTCGGGCGAGCATGACGCGGCCAATCGTGCCGAGCCCAACCCCGGCAAGATCGACCGCATCTTCTCGAAGGCGATCGAGCGGCGCACCGTGGGTCGCCCGGGCCTCTACATGACGGGCCGCTTCCCCCGGAAGAACCACGACAACGGGCTGACCGCTGCCCGCTACGCCGTGTTTGAGGGCTTTGGCGACCTGTTCATCGACTTTCCCGCGTGGCTGCGCCGAACCACCGGATTGCGCTCCCACGGGCATCTCTATGCGCCTGATCGGGCCGAGTTCACCGACGGGTTGAGCGTGTATTCGGGCGCCCTGTCGGATGATGCGCGGCTGCGGGACTACAATCCCGAGATGTTCCTGACGAACCTTATCTGGAACACGCGGGGCGAAAGGCAGGCGTTCCTGTTCGGCCCGCGCGACACCCAGGCAGCCGGCTGGTTCATTCCGCGCGACCCGAACGCGGACGTCTTCTGCGTCACCGGGGCGTGGGCCGTGCCGCTGTTCGTTTCGAAGAGACCCTTTGCCGAGGTTCGTGCCAAGGCCGCGCGACTGCAGAAGATCGAGAGCGCCCATCTCGCCATCCTGCGCGATCCCGCCACGCGGGCTCGCGTGCGCATCTGGACAATGGCCGACCTTGTCGAGAACCCGGCAGAGCCGTTGCAGACGGTCATCGAAGAAGCCTCTGTCCGCACCGCCGAAACGGTCGCCGAGATTCCCCGGATGGTCGACCTGACGGGCTTCGGTGCCTTCTTGCAAAGGCTGCGGAACGCCGGGATGCACCCCTATCTCATCGGCGACTTTCCCGGCGATGTGCGTAACAAAGACGCCGCCAAGCCCGATGTCACCCGCTAGGACCGCCCCATGACCGCCCGTTTCACGCGCTTCATCCTCCTGGCCGAGATGCGCACCGGATCGAACTTCCTCGAAGAAAACCTGAACGAGATCGCGGGCGTGCGCTGCTGGGGCGAGGCGTTCAACCCCGTGTTCGTTGGGCATGCCGGCAAGGTTGAGATGGCCGGCGTTACGCAGGCCGAGCGCGAGAGTGATCCTGGCCGACTGCTTGATGCGATGGCGGCGCAGACAGAGGGGCTGTCGGGCTTCCGCTTCTTTCACGACCATGACGCGCGGGTGCTGGACCGTCTGCTGCCGGAGCCCAGCTGCGCAAAGATCGTGCTGACGCGCAATCCGCTCGAGTCTTACGTCAGCCTCAAGATCGCGCGCGCGACGAACCAGTGGCGGCTGAACGACATGACGGGCGCCAGAAAGGCGAAGATCCGTTTCGATTCGGTAGAATTCGCGGCACATGTCGATGCCCTGCGCGCATTCCAGCTCCGCGTGATGCACATCCTTCAGACCACGGGGCAGACGGCGTTCTACATCGCCTATGAGGATCTCGGGGACCTTGCGGTGCTCAACGGCTTGGCGGCGTGGCTTGGCGTCGAGGGGCGGCTCGACAAGCTCTCCGACCGGACCAAGGTTCAGAATCCCGGCGCCCTGTCGGAGAAGGTCGAGAACTACGACGAGATGTTCGCTGCGCTGGGGCCGACCGACGTGTTCGATCTGGGTCGCACCCCAATTTTCGAGCCGCGCCGCGGGCCGGCGGTTCCGTCCTACGTCGCCGCCACGAAGGCACCCCTGCTATTCATGCCCGTGGCCGGAGGGCCGCGTGCCTCGGTCGAGGCGTGGCTGGCGGAAATCGACGGGGTCGGCCCCGAGGATCTGGGGCGCGAGATGACGCAGAAGGACCTGCGCAAATGGAAGCGGCAGCATCCGGGACATCGCAGCTTCACCGTGCTCCGGCACCCCGTCCCGCGGCTCTACCACACCTTCTGCCGTCACATCCTGATGCCGGGACCCGGCTGCTCTCATGAGATCCGCGAGACCTTGCGCCGCATCTATGCCCTGCCGATCCCGGAGGGCGCGCCGGGGCCGAGTTACAACGAGGATAGCCACAAAGTCGCCTTCCTTGCCTTCGCGGCGTTCGCGAAGGGCAATCTCGGCGGGCAAACCAGCCTTCGCGTTGATCCGAGCTGGGCCAGCCAAAGCTCGTTGTTACAGGGAATGGTGGACTTCGCGCTGCCGGACCTGGTCCTGCGCGAAGATGAGGCGGCCGACCGGCTCGCTGAACTTGCCCAGTCCCGCAACCTTCGGTCGCCAAGCTTTTCGGTCGAACCTGACCCCCAGCCAATGCCTCTGTCCGCGATCTACGATGCCGAGGTCGAGGCCGCGGTGAAGGCGGCTTACCAGCGGGATTACATGATGTTTGGCTTCAGCCCCTGGGGCTGAGCCCGCTCAGGCGGCGGTGGTGGTGCGGCGCTGGGTCAGGACGGTATGGATCGTCGCCGCATCCCCGTTCGCCCGCAGAAGCGCGCAGAGGTCGGGATCACGCAGGGTGCGCGAGACGGCGGCGAGCGCCTTGAGGTGGTCGACCCCGGCATCCTCGGGTGCGAACAGCCCGAAGATCAGGTCCACGGGCTGTCGATCCGCCGCGCCGAAATCCAGCGGGCGCTCAAGCTTCAGGAACACGCCGCGCACGCGGTCGATGGAATCGATCCGCGCATGGGGCAAGGCGACGCCCTGTCCCACGGCGGTCGGGCCGAGGCTCTCACGCTCCATCAGGGCGTCGGACACGCTTTCAGGGCACAGGTTATAGACCTGCTCGGCCACGTCCGACAGCGTGTTGAACAGCCGCTTCTTGCTGGACATTCCGGGAATGACCCGAATGGCCTCCGGTGAGAGGAGATCGGACGAAATCATGCAATACCCTGAAAATCCCTGGTGGCGATACGCGCCGCCTTAGCCTGCCGTATTGGGGTCGATCCATCCGACGTTCCCGTCTTCGCGACGGTAGACGACGTTAACCCCGCTCCCTTGCTTTTCGTTCCGGAAGACCAGAACCGGTGCCCCGTGCAACTCCATCTGCATCACGGCCTCGCCAACGGACAGCGTCGGGATCCGCGTTTCCATCTCGGCCACGATGACCGGTTGCAGCGTGTCGGGCTCGGCGTCCTCCTCGCTTTCCGACGAGGCGAGGATATACGAGGAGGCTTCGAAAAGTTCAACGGGCGTCGTCCGCTCTTTGTTGTGGTTCTTCAGCCGTCGCTTGTAGCGGCGCAGCTGCTTCTCCATTTTGGCGACCGCGGCGTCGCAGGCACCGTAGATGTCGTGGTTGGTTGCTCGGGCCTGTACGGTCATGCCGCTCGACAGGTGAAGGACGGTTTCGCAGCAATAGCCGGAACCGTCGCGCGAGAACACGCACAGCGCATCGGTCGGCCGGCTGGAGTACTTCTCCACCACGGCGTCGATCTCGGACTGGACGTGGGCCTGCAGGGCCTCGCCAATGTCGATCTGCTTACCGCTCACCTGATAGCGCATCTGTCTTCCTTTCCTGAAAGCAGCGGGTCCGCCTGAACCGGCGCATGGTCCGGGCACAGGACGAGGCCGCGCCAGATCCGAGTCCGCGGGGACACATGAACAAGCGTTCCAAGCCATTGAAGTATGGAGGGAATAGCGAAAAATGCGGGTGTCGTATGGCCGCGTCTCATGCCTCCATTTGGCGCGCAAAGGCGGCCGCCTGTCAAGAACCTGCGGCGGATTGATCAGCTCAGGGTGAAACTGTCGCCAAGGTAGACGCGCCGCACGTTCTCGTCCGCGACAACCTCTTCGCTGGTCCCGCTCATGAGCACGCCGCCGTCGTGCAGGATGTAGGCGCGATCCACGATCGACAGCGTCTCGCGCACGTTGTGATCGGTGATCAGCACACCGATTCCGCGCTCGGTCAGGCTTGCCACCAGCATCCGAATGTCACCCACGGCAATCGGATCGACGCCGGCAAAAGGCTCGTCCAGCAGCAGGTACCTTGGATTCGCGGCAAGGCAGCGCGCGATCTCGACCCGCCGCCGTTCGCCCCCCGACAGTGCGAGGGACGGGGTGCTGCGCAGGTGGGTGATCGAAAACTCCTGCAAGAGCGCCTCGAGCCGATCGCGCCGCGCGTGGCGGTCCTTCTCGACCAGCTCGAGAATCGCGAGGATGTTTCCCTCGACCGTCAGACCTCGGAAGATCGACATCTCCTGCGGGAGGTAGCCGATCCCCATGCGGGCGCGGCGATACATCGGCAGCGTGGTGACCTCGCGACCGTCGATCAGGACCGTGCCGCCGTCGGGCGTGACGAGCCCCGCGATCCCGTAAAAGCACGTCGTCTTGCCCGACCCGTTCGGCCCGAGCAGCGCGACGACCTCGCCGCGGGCCAGCCGCATCGAGACGTCGCGGATCACCGGCCGCTTGCGATAGCTCTTCTGGAGGTGCTCGACGACGAGTCCCTCTTGCGGCGCCGCCTCCAGCATCACTCGCCAGTCTGGAAGATGGTGCGGACGCGCCCTTCGACCCGCCCCGTCCCCGTATCCATGTCGATGGTCATGCGCTCGCCCGCGATGGCACTCTCGCCCTGGGTCACGAGCACGTCCCCGACCATGAGGATGGTGCCGTCGATCACTTCGTAATCGGCTTCCTCGGCCTCGGCGGCCTCTTCGCTGGTGACGAGCGTGACGCCGCCGGTGGCGTAGAGACGCCGAATTCGGCGATCCTCGCCCGTGGTGTAGAAGACCTCGACCCGCTCGCCCGTCAACGACAACTCGCCTTGGGTGGCGGTTACCTCGCCGGTGAAGACGGCAGTGCCGGCCTCCTGGTCCACATCGAGCTGGTTCGACACGACCTCGATGGGCTCGCCGCTATTCTGCTGAAACCCGCCGAAATTGATCATCGAATCCTGCGCCGAAGCGGCGCCCGCGACGAGGATGAGCGCGAGGATGAGGCGTAACAATGGTCAGTTCCCTTCAGGCGGCTTGGTCTCATATACCACGTGAACGCCTTCGGTGAAGGTCACGACGGGCGAACCATCCCGTTGTTCGATCCGCATCCCCCCGGCTTCCAGCGCAAGACCCGGCCCCGACCCGCTGACGGGCCCAGGCGAAACAATGTCCTTGCTGCTCCCATCTATGTCGAGCGCGTCCGTCCGCAGCCGGTAGCCCTGCGCGTCGTTGACGATCACGTCGCCCTCGACCCGCATGTCGCCCGACGATCCAGTCAGGACGCCGGTGTCACCCTGAAGCGAAACCTCGGCGCCGCCGGGGCTGGTCCAGACACCGAGCAGGCGGTCGGCCTGCGCATCCTCGCCATCTGGGCGGGCCTCGTCGGCCGTGAAGCTGACGGACGCCCCGTCGTCGCCGATGCCGGAATAGCTGGGATTTGCCACGCGCCCCTCGGTCAGCAGCCGGTCGAGTTCGGCCGGGTCCGCAAATTCGAGTTTCGTGCCGCCGCCCCGCCGGTCGGCCACAAGAAACAGCGTGGACAGGATCGCAAGCGCCGCCAGCGGCAGGAGCACCTTCAGCCGCGCCACCCAGCGCGAGTGGCGGTTGTCGAAATGGCGTTTGGGTTTCGTGCGGCGCTGCATGGAGAGCGATGTAACCGTCCGGGGCGCCGGCGCGAAGATCAATGCGCAAAAATGTCGATTTCGGGCCAGCCGCCCAGATCAAGCCGCGCCCGCGTGGGCAGGAACGCAAAGGCAGCCTCTGCCAGGCCGGTGCGCCCTTCGCGGACGAGCCGCGCATCAAGCGCCTCGCGCAGCCGGTGCAGGTACAGAACGTCCGAGGCGGCATAGGCGATCTGTGCCTCCGACAGCTCTGCCGCACCCCAGTCGGACTGCTGCTGGAATTTGGAAATGTCGACGCCAAGCATCTCGGTCAGCAGCTGCTTGAGTCCGTGCCGATCGGTATAGGTCCGCACCAGCTTCGAGGCGATCTTGGTGCAATAGACCGGCTGCGCAAGCGCTCCGAACGCGTGATACATCGCGGCGATGTCGAACCGGCCGAAATGGAACAGCTTGAGGACGTTCGGGTCCGTCAGCATCCGTTCGAGGTTCGGCGCCCGCGTCTGGCCCCGCGCCACCTGGATCAGATGAGCGTCGCCATCCCCGCCCGACAGCTGCACGACGCAGAGCCGGTCGCGGTGGGGGTTCAGACCCATCGTCTCGCAGTCGATTGCCACGCTCGATCCCAGGTCCAGCCCGTCGGGAAGATCGCCCTGATACACGTAGTTCGTCATGCAAGTTCACTAGACCGCGAGGCGGGTGCGGGCAACGGCTGCCATAGCGCTACTTTCGGGAGATATTGCTGCCCGACCATTTCCGTTTGAGGATCCCGGTGATAGGCACCACTATCCGCGGAGCCGTTAGCCGAGAGAGGTCCATGTCGCTCGTCCTGATCGTCCTCACCCCGCTTCTGGGAGCGTTGCTTCCGGGTCTGATGGTTCGCACCGGCCGGCAGACCTGCGCTCTTGTGACCCTCGGCGTCACGCTGACGGCGCTGATCGGCCTGATCTCACAGGCCCCGGCGGTGATCGCCGGCGAAACGGTGAGCCAGCAGATCCTCTGGATGCCCGATCTGGGCCTGAACCTCAGCCTGATGCTGGACGGGCTGGGCCTGTTCTTTGCCTCGCTGATCCTGGGGATCGGACTGCTGGTCATCATCTACGGCCGCTTCTATCTCGCGCGCGAGGACAACATGGGCGAGTTCTTCGCCTACCTCCTGCTGTTCCAAGCCGCGATGGTCGGGATCGTCCTGTCCGACAACATCCTGCTTCTGCTCGTCTTCTGGGAGATGACGTCGCTGTCGTCCTTCCTGCTGATCGGCTACTGGAAGCACCTGCCCGACGGGCGGCAGGGTGCGCGCATGGCGCTGACCGTCACCGGCATGGGCGGCCTCGCCATGATCGGCGGAATGCTGCTTCTGGGCCGCATCGTCGGCAGCTACGACTTGAGCGTGATCCTCGAGAACCGCGAGGCGATCCAGGCGTCGCCGCTCTATCTGCCTGCGCTTGTGCTGATCTGCCTCGGCTGTTTCACCAAATCCGCGCAGTTCCCGTTCCACTTCTGGCTGCCGCACGCGATGGCCGCGCCGACGCCGGTGTCGGCGTATCTCCATTCGGCCACGATGGTGAAGGCCGGCATCTTCCTTCTGGCGCGGCTCTGGCCGGTCCTGTCGGGCACCGAAGCCTACTTCTTCCTCGTCGCCGGTGCGGGTCTTCTGACGATGGTGATCGGGGCGGTAACGGCGCTGTTCAAGGACGACCTGAAGGCTCTGCTGGCCTTCTCGACGATCTCGCACCTTGGGTTGATCGTGTTCCTTCTGGGCACCGGCACTGATTTCGGTGCGCTGGCGGCGGTGTTCCACATCCTGAACCACGCGATTTTCAAGGCCGCGCTATTCATGACCGCGGGCATCGTGGATCACGAGGCGCATACCCGCGACATCAAGCGGTTGGGCGGATTGGCGCGCCTGATGCCGGTGACCTTCGCCATCGCCACGATCGCGGGTCTGGCCATGGCAGGCGTTCCGCTCTTCAACGGCTTTCTGTCGAAGGAGATGTTTCTCAAAGAGGCCGCGCATACCGAGTTCTTCGGTCCGCACCTGCTGGTGCCGGTCCTGGCAACCGTGGGCGCGCTGTTCTCGGCCGCCTACTCGTTCCGCTATATCGGCCACACGTTCCTCGGGCGGGTGCGCGACGACTATCCGGCCAAGCCCCACGATCCGGGCTTCGGCATGTGGGGCCCGCCGGCGCTGTTGTGCGTGCTGGTTCTCGGGATCGGCATCCTGCCTAGACTGGCCGAGCCGGTGGTTTTCTTCGTCACCCGCGCCGTCATGGGCGCGGAGGGACAGATCCCCGAGGGCTACCACCTGGCGATCTGGCACGGTGTTTCGCCGGCGCTTTGGATGTCGGTGATCGCGATCCTGGGAGGCCTGGCGCTGCTGCTGCTCTACCGCGCCGCCGCATGGGTCTGGGCGGCCCTGCACGTGCCGCGGGCCAAGTCGATCTTCGACGGGATCATGGCGGGCGCCGTGGCATCAGCGCGGTGGCTGACGAACGGCCTGCATGACGGCGCGTTCACCCGCTATGCAGGCGTGTTCGTGGCGGCCGTCCTGGCGCTGGGCGTGCACGGCTGGGTCACGGGCGACGCCCCCCCGCTGTCGCGCGAGGGGCTGCCGATGAACTGGCTCGCGGCCGCGGGTTGGGCAATGCTGGTCGCCGCCGCGCTGGCGCTGGCGGTGCTGCATCGCAACCGGCTGTTCGCGCTGGTCCTTCTGGGTATCGTCGGCCTGATCGTTTCGTTGGGCTTCGTCGGGTTCTCGGCCCCGGACCTCGCGATGACGCAGATCTCGGTCGAGGTCGTGACCATCATTCTCTTGCTTTTGGCGCTGAACTTCCTGCCAAACGAAACTCCGAAAGAGACCGGCGGCGTGAAGCGGGCGAAGGACGTCGTGCTGGCGGCGCTTGGTGGCCTCGCCACCACAGGGCTGACGTGGCAGATGCTGCGGTCGGATTTCGTGGCGCCGCCGATCTCGAACTACCACCTGGAAAACAGCTATGCCGGTGGCGGCGGCACGAATGTCGTCAACGTGATCCTGGTGGACTTCCGCGGCTTCGACACCTTCGGCGAGATCATTGTGCTCGGCATCGCGGCGCTGGTGATCTTCGCCCTGACCGAGGCGCTGCTGGCCGGGCCGGTGCGCGCGAAACTGCTGAAGCGGCGGCCGGACAAGGACCTGGCGGGCGACCAGCACCCTCTCATGATGGTGGTGCTGACGCGGGTCATCATGCCGGTCGTGCTGCTGGTGGCGGTCTACATCTTCCTGCGGGGCCACAACCTTCCGGGCGGCGGCTTCATCGCCGGCCTCATCGCCGCGATCGCGCTGGTGATGCAATACATGGCCAGCGGGTTCTACTGGGCCGAGGCGCGCCAGCGGTTCCCCTATCACGGGATCATCGGTGCGGGCGTTCTGGTGGCGGGGCTGACCGGCATCGGGGCGTGGTTCACGGGCTTTCCGTTCCTGACCTCGTCCTTCACCTATATCACCATCCCGCCACTCGAGGAGTTCGAGATCGCAAGCGCCATGGCCTTTGACCTCGGCGTCTTCCTCGCGGTGGTCGGCGCGGTCATGCTGTCGCTGGAAAGCTTTGCGCGGATGGCGCGGCGGACCGAACAGAGAGAGATCGAGCACCCCATGGACATCGACCCCTCGCGCGAGGAGGACCACGCCTGATGGAGCTTCTCGTCGCGACTTCGATCGGCGTTTTGACCAGCGTCGGGATATACCTCGTGCTGCGCTTCCGCACCTTCCCCGTGATCGTGGGCATGTCGCTTCTGACCTATGCAGTGAACGTGTTCCTGTTCGCCAGCGGCCGGCTTGCCCTCAACCGACCCCCGATCCTGCGCGACGGGGTGGAGCTTTACACCGACCCGCTGCCGCAGGCATTGGTGCTGACCGCCATCGTGATCTCGTTCGGGATGACGGCGGTCGTCGTGGTCTTTGCGCTCGGCGCCTATCTGGGCCTCGGCAATGACAAGGTGAATGACGACGACGTCGAGTTCGACGTGGCCCGCGAGCGGGAGGAGCGCGGCGCATGACTCACTGGATTATTCTGCCCGTCGTGCTGCCCGCCCTGCTGGCTGCAGCGATGATCCTGGTCGCCCGCTTCCACCCAGAGGTCGAGCGGACCCTGTCGCTTGCAGGGCTGGCGGCTCTGCTTGGCATAGCCGCCGGGCTGGCGTGGCAGGCATCCGACGGGACGGTCACGATCTATCAGCTGGGCGCGTGGCAGGCGCCCTTCGGCATCGTCCTCGTTGCAGATCGCCTGTCGACCTACATGGTTCTGCTGCTGGCGATCCTGTCGCTCCTGGTGATGCTGCACGCCATCGGCTCGGGCTGGGACAAGCGAGGGAGGCACTTCCACCCGCTCTTCCAGTTCCAGATCATGGGCATCGCGGGCGCTTTCCTGACCGGCGACGTCTTCAACCTGTTCGTCTTCTTCGAGGTTCTGCTGATCGCGTCCTACGGGCTGATCGTCCATTCGGGCGGCGCCCGGCGCGTGCGAGCGGGGACGCAATACGTCCTCTACAACCTGCTTGGTTCGACGCTGTTCCTGTTCGCCCTCGGCACGCTTTACGCCGAAACCGGAACGCTGAACATGGCGGACCTCGCGGGGCGGGTCGCGATGATCGATCCCGGTGCTTCGGCGTCGATTCGTGTCGCGGCGGTTCTTCTGCTGCTTGTGTTCGCCGTGAAGGCCGCGCTCCTGCCGCTGCATTTCTGGCTGCCCGCGGCGTATTCCAATGCGCCGGGTCCGGTCGCGGCGTTGTTTGCGATCATGACCAAGGTGGGCGCCTATGCCATCATCCGCATCTACACGCTCGTCTTTCCGCCCCAGCTCGAGGTGACGGCCGGCCTTCACGAGGTGTGGTTGCTACCGCTTGCGCTGATCTCGCTCGCTATCGGGATGATCGGTGTACTGGCGGCGCGCAGCCTTGATCGGCTGGTGGCTTTTGCCGTGATCGGCTCGATGGGAATGGTAATGACGGCAATCGGGCTGATGAACGAGGCGGGCCTGACGGCCGCGCTTTACTACATCGCCCATTCCACCTTTGCGACGGCGGCGCTGTTCCTTCTGGTGGACATCGTCGCAGAACGCCGTGGCGCCGGCGCGCGGATCGAGGGCGCGGCGCCGATGGTCGGGGGGCCGCTTCTGGGCGGCATGTTCTTTGCCGCGGCGATCGCCATGGCAGGCCTGCCGCCGCTGTCGGGGTTCCTCGGCAAGTTGTTGATCCTTGATGCGGCGTTCGACAGCCCGCTGATGGCCTGGGTCTGGGCGGTGGTTCTGGCCGCGTCCCTCGTGGCGGTGGTGGGCTTTGCCCGCGCCGGGTCCACGGTGTTCTGGAAGCCGCAACAGCTGGCGCATGACATGGACGATCTTCCGTCCGAAGAGCACATCTCGGCCGCGGATCGCGTCGGTCGCGGGCACAAGGCGCCGGCGCTGCCGCTGGTGGCGGCTGGCGGCTTTGTCGGATTGCTGATCGCTCAGACCGTGTTCGCGGGACCGATGACCGCCTACTTGCGTGCGACAGTGGATCAACTGATGCAGCCCGACGCCTACATCTCGCAGGTGCTCGACACGCCGGGCAAGGAGATCACCCACGGCAATTACGAAGAGGACGCCACCTACGAAAACGAGGCTGGTGCCGATGACGAGGGGGCGCACTGATGCGGAGACTTGGGAAACGACTGCTGCCGCATCCGGTGCTGTCGCTCATCCTCGTTGTGGTGTGGTGCCTCCTGGTCAATGCGCTGAGCCTTGGCACCGTTGTCCTGGCGGTGATCCTGGGCATCGTGATCCCGATCGCCACGGCGCCCTACTGGCCCGATCGGCCGGCGACGCCGAAGATGTTCAAGCTGACGCTTTATGTTGTGATGGTGATCTGGGACATCGCCGTGGCCTGTGTCCAGGTCGCCTTCATCGTCCTGGTGCGCAGCAATGACCGCATGCGCCCGGCTTGGCTCGTCATCCCGCTGGAGTTGAGGACGCCCGAGGCGATCACGATGCTGGCGGGCACGATCACGCTGACGCCGGGCACCGTCTCGACCGACTTGTCGGATGACGGCCATTACCTTCTGGTGCACGCGCTCGACAGCGCCGATCCCGCGGCAGATGTTCAGGCGATCAAGGACCGCTACGAGCGCCGGTTGATGGAGATCTTCGAATGAGTTCCCTTTCCTCGATGACCGATCTGGCGCTGATCGTCGCCTTCGCCGCCGTCGGGCTTTCGCAGATCATGGCGATGGTCCGCCTGGTGATGGGACCCTGCGTCGGAGACCGTATCCTGGCCATCGACACGATGGCGATCAACGGCATCGCGCTGATCGTCCTCTTGGGCATGGCCGGGCACACGCAGATGTATTTCGAAGGCGCGCTGCTCTTCGCGATGCTCGGCTTCGTGTCGACCGTGGCCTATGCGCGCTTCGTGCTGAGGGGGGATATCATAGAATGATCTGGGACATCCTGATGATCGCCGCCCTGCTCTCTGGAGCGTTCTTTTCGCTGGTCGGTTCGGTTGGGCTTCTGAAACTCGACACGCCGATGAAGCGGCTGCACGCGCCGACCAAGGCATCGACGCTGGGGGTCGGCTCGCTGCTGCTGGCGTCGATTATCCAAGGGTTCTCGCAGGGCACCGGGTCGCTGCACGAGGTGCTGATCATGGCCTTCGTCTTCGTGACGGCGCCGATCTCGGCCAACTTCATCTCGAAGGTGAACATGCACCACGAGAACATCGACCCCACGCCTCCGCCGCCGGGCGGCCGCACCTGGGGCACGTTCGACACAAGCGAGGCGGACGAGGGCGACCCGGGCCAGCACGGCTAGATCAGGCGGTCGATCTCTTCTCGGGTCGGCATGGACGGCGCGGCTCCTGCGCGCGTGACGGACAGGCCGGCCGTGGCGCTGGCGACCCGCAGCGCCCGCTCGATCGACTGACCCGCGGCCAAGGCGGTGACGAGACCGCCGTTGAAGGCGTCGCCGGCGCCTGTCGTCTCGACCACCGGGCCCGAAGTCAGGGCCGGGATGTGCAGCACGGTGTCTCCGTCGTGATACAGGGCGCCGAGCTCGCCCAACGTGACGATGACCGCTCCTGCGCCCCGCGCTCGCAATGCTCTTGCGGCAGCTTCGGCGTCTGCCGGACCGGTCACGGACAGGCCGGTCAGCAGCGCGGCCTCACTCTCGTTCGGAGTGACGAGATCGCACAGGGCCAGCATCTCGTCGGAAAGATCGGCGGCGGGGGCGGGGTTGAGAACAGTGCGGACGCCCGCGGCGCGCGCAATTTCAAGGCCTCGTCGCGCCGCGTCCAGAGGCTGTTCCAACTGGGTGACAAAGACCTTCGCGCCGCGGATCGTCGGACCCCAACGATCAAGGTCCGCAGGCGTGATCGTTCCCGCGGCCCCCGGATTCACTATGATCGCGTTGTCGCCGTTTTGCGCATCCACGAAGATGAAGGCGGCCCCAGTGGGATCATCGGTCTCGTCCCCCGCAAAGGCGACCCCGGCCTCGTCCCATGTGCGGCGGGCAAGAGCACCGAACGTGTCGCGCCCGATCTTGCTGAGGAACGCGACGTCGCCCCCCGCCCGAGCAGCCGCGACCGCCTGATTCGATCCCTTGCCGCCGGGGTTCAGCGCGAAGCCCTCGCCAAGCACTGTCTCCCCGATGCGGGGCAGGCGGCTGGCGCGATAGGCAGTATCGGCGGCGAAAATGCCGAGGATGGCGATGTCGGCCATGGTGTCTCCTGCTGGAACGGGCCGCGCCATTCTGCCCGTTCCCGTCACCCTTGTAAAAGGCCTGCGTCAATCAGGCCGGAGCGCGCAGGGAGCGGTGAGCCAACGCCAGCTTCTTTCGCACGCCCGGGGTCAGCACGAAGGGGTAGAGGTCCGGAAGATCGACGGCCCGGTTCACGTGGTTCACCGCGATCGAGATCTGCACGGCGCGATTCAGCACGTCCTCGGTGTCGGTCTGGGCATAGGCGTCGTAGCCTTGGGTTTTGACGCCCGGCAGGCTCAGCGCCACCGCCGTCGCGCTGTCCAGCACGTCCACGAGATGCAGCAGGTGGGCGACGGTCTCGGCCCAGTCCTCGTGCGGGTGCATGGTCGCGTAGTCCGATATGTAGCTGTCGTCGGCCGTTCTGGGATTGTCGTAGTGCCTCTTCAGCGCCTCGCCGTAATCCGTGCGTTCGTCGCCGAAGAGGGCGCGGAATTCGGCGACGAAGCGGTCGTCCTTCGACAGGCGCAAGTGCAGGAAGTGAGCCATCTCATGGCGCATGTGGCCCAGCATGGTGCGGTAAAGCTCGCCCAGCTCGGCCCGACGCTCCACGCGCACGGCCTCGTCGCTTTCGGTGACGTTGATCGTGATGGTGCCATTCGCATGCCCCATCGTCACGTTTATCTCGCCGGTCGACGTCTGCTCGGAGAGGAGCTTGAACACGGGGCGATCGCCCTTGTCGATGGCGCCGAACCAGCCCCAGCGGCCGAGGTTCGCCAGCATCCACCGCTTGGCATATTCTGTCGTGCGCCAGTGGCCGAGGTTCTCGGGCGCGCCGAGATCGGGGACGGTGCGCGTCATTGCGCAGGATCGGCACAAGACCGCTTCGGCCACCCAGTTGCAGCCGATCCTGTCGCGGTTGGCGCAGGTGTCCCGGGCGATGCCCATGCTCTGGGTCTCGGGGTCGAACGCGACTTCCTGACCGCAGGCGCACCGGGTGTTGTGGAAATAGACTGGCCGGTCGCAGACAGGGCAGCGGAAGACTTGCAAAGGCGTAACTCCAACGGGTGACAGGCGATCAACAGTTCCGCGCGGGGGTTCGGTTCCACCGGCGCGCCTGCGGTCAGTTACCGAAGATGCTGAGCACGTCGTTGATGATCTGCTCGGCGACGTTGGCAGGGCGGTTCGGCTGCTGGCTTTGCGGGGCCGGGCCGATCAGGCGGTCGCCCTCCGACCGGACAACCTCGCCCTGGCCCTCGTATTGCGGGGCGGGCACGGGGTCGGCCTGCGAGAGGGCCTGTGGCTCCGGCTGGGACGGCACGCGCATCGGCAGCTGCTGGATCGGCAGGCCGTCATGGACCCGCACCATCGTCTCGCGCCAGATGTCGGCGGGCAGGCCGCCGCCCGTCACGCCGGTGAGCGGTGTGTTGTCGTCGTAGCCCATCCAGACGCCAACCACGTAGTCGGCGGTGAAGCCAAGGAACCACGCATCGCGCGCCGCCTGCGTGGTGCCGGTCTTGCCGGCCGCGGGGCGCGCGCTCAGGCTGGCGCGTGAGCCGGTGCCGCCGTCGACGACCTTGTTCATCATGTAGACGAGCTCTTCGGCCGCCTCTTGGCTGATGACGCGCTCGCCCAAGCCACCCTCCTGGCCCAGAAGGACCTCGTTTTCGCCCTGAAGGCGCAGGTCACGGATACCGTAGGGCTCGACCGAGGTGCCGCCGTTCAGGATGCCGGCATAGGCGCCGGTCATCTCGATCAGCGTGGATTCCGACACCCCGAGCGCAAGCGACGGCCCCGTCGCGAGATCGCTGTCGATCCCGAAATCGGCTGCCACGCGGCGTACGTTCTCGCGGCCCACGGCCTCGCTGATCTTCACCGCCGGGATGTTGAGCGAGTTCTGCAGCGCTTGCGTCAGCGTCACCGGGCCGCGATACCTCCGGTCGTAGTTTTCTGGCGACCAGCTGCCCGAGCCGGGAATATTCATCGTCAGCGGCTCGTCCGTGACCGTGTCGTTCGGGCTGTACCCAAGGTCGAGCGCGGTGGCGTAGACGAACGGCTTGAAAGCCGACCCGGTCTGCCGCTTGGCCATGATGGCGCGGTTGAACTGTCCGGCCACGCCCTGGAATTTGCGCCCACCGACCATGCCGCGTACCGCGCCGTCCGAGGACATGACGACGATCGCGGCCTGCGCCTTGGAATCCGGGCTGACTTTTGTCTCGAACACGTAGCTCAGCGCATCTTCGGCCGCCGTCTGGATGCGGGGGTCGAAGGTGGTGCGCATGATGACGTCTTCGGTCGTCTTGCGCGACAGGAAGTCGGGTGCGGCACTCATCACCCAGTCGGCGAAGTACCCGCCGGCGCGCGCCTCGGCCGCCGCGGAAAGCTCGGCAGGATTGTCGCGGGCGAACTGCGCCTCTGCAGCGGTCAGGTAGCCCTGCTGCTCCATCAGGTTGATGACGGTATCCGCGCGGTTCTGGCTGCGCTCCAGGTTGTTGGTCGGGGCGTAGCGGGTCGGCGCGACCAGAAGGCCCGCCAGCATGGCGGCCTCGGCCGGATCAACCTCGTTCGCGGACTTGCCGAAATAGCGCTGGGCGGCGGCTTCGAAGCCACGTGATCCGGCGCCGAGAAAGGCGCGGTTCATGTAGATCGTGAGGATCTCTTCCTTGGAGTACTTGGCCTCCATCGCCAGCGCGTAGACGCCTTCCTTGATCTTGCGCCACAGCGTCGTTTCGCGGCAGTCGGCCTCATAGGCGGTCTCGTTCTCCCACACGTCGGGATCGTAGGGGCTCCCCAGGCAGAGAAGCTTGGCCGTCTGCTGCGTGATGGTCGAGCCGCCGTGCCCGGAAAGCGGTCCACGCCCTTCCTGCAGGTTGATCTTCACCGCCGAGGCGATGCCGACAGGATCGACGCCCGGGTGCAGGTAGAAGCGCCGGTCCTCGGTCGCCACAATAGCATTGTGCAGATAGGGCGAAACGGTCTTCGCCGTGATCTGTCCACCGAACTGCTCGCCGCGCCAGGCGAAGATCTCGCCGTAGCGGTCCAGAAGCGTGACCGACCCCTGCGAGCGGCCGTCCAGGATCGCTTCGGGTGGGGGCAGCGTGGTGTAGACATATCCCACGGCCAGGCCGAGGATCAGCAGCATCACCAATGCACCGCGCCATGCCAGCCGGAACGCCAGCCGCATGACCGTGCGGAACGGCCACAAAAGCCAGCCGACAAGGCCGTTCGGGGATTTGCGCCTGCGGATCGAGGCAGCTGTCGTCTTCTTCGGCTTGGCCGTTTTGCGGCTCTTGGTCTTCTGTCTTGTCGCCGATCGCTTGGGCGCGGAAAGCGGGGTTCGTGCCATGGCCATCGGCCCCTTGGTGTTCGTTCTGCTCTGCAGCAGACATATCGAATTGCGGCACGACAGAGAAGGCGGGTCGCGCGTTTGTCAGATTCTTGCGTGCCTCATAATTCAGCAATGATACGGGATCGCGCATAAATTGTGCAATCGGGGAGTTTTTGGCCCCGCCCCGGGAACCGCGAAACTTGTGAACATACCCGCGGTCGCGTTCCTCGAGCCAAGGCCAGCTGTGCGAGCGGCCCTGAAAAGACGCGACAAGGGGTGACAGGAACGTGAAACTCATCATCGCAGCGATCAAGCCGTTCAAGCTCGAGGAGGTGCGCGAGGCGCTCACGTCCATCGGAGTGCGCGGCATGATGGTGACCGAGATCAAGGGCTTCGGCTCTCAGTCGGGACATACCGAGATCTACCGCGGCGCAGAATATGCCGTGAACTTCGTGCCCAAGATCAAGCTCGAGATCGTGGTGACCTCCGACATGGCCGAGCAGGTCGTCGAGACCATCGTGAAGACCGCCAAGACCGACAAGATCGGCGACGGCAAGGTGTTCGTCCTCGACGTGGCAAGCGCGACGCGCGTGCGCACGGGCGAAACCGACGCAGACGCCATCTGAAGCCAGAAGCCGAAGGACATCGCAAAAAAGATGACACGTATGAACCGCATTCTCACCACGGCTGCCCTGGCGATCCTGCCGGTCGCCGCCGTCGCGCAGGAGGCCGCCGAAGCGGTCGAGGCGGCGCCGACCTTCGATCAGGTCGGCCCCTACATCATGACCACGCTGCTGTTCCTGATCGGCGGCTTCCTGGTCTTCTGGATGGCGGCCGGTTTCGCCATGCTCGAGGCTGGCCTCGTCCGGTCCAAGAACGTCACCATGCAGTTGATGAAGAACATCGCGCTGTTTGCGATCGCCGCGGTGATGTACTGGCTGGTCGGCTACTCGATCATGTATCCGGGCGATGCCTGGATCATCCCGGGCTACTTCGGCTCGTTCGGCACTGCACAACTCGAAGCCGTGGGCCTTGTAGCCGCGGATGCCGATCTGGGCTATGCCTCGGTCGCGTCGGATTTCTTCTTCCAGCTGATGTTCTGTGCCACCACCGCGTCGATCGTGTCCGGCACCTTGGCCGAACGTATCAAGCTGTGGCCGTTCCTGTTCTTCGTCGTCGTCCTGACCGGCTTTATCTACCCTATCGAGGCGTCCTGGCAGTGGGGCGGCGGCTGGCTGTCCGAAATGGGCTTCTCGGACTTCGCCGGCTCGACCCTGGTCCATGCCGCCGGTGGTTTCGCCGCGCTGGCCGGTGCAATCGTCCTTGGCCCGCGGATCGGCAAGTACCGTGACGGCCGCACCAACCCGATGCCGGGCTCGAACCTGGGCTTCGCCACGCTGGGCACATTCATCCTGTGGCTGGGCTGGTTCGGGTTCAACGGAGGCTCGCAACTTGCCGCAGGCACCGTGGGCGACATCACCGATGTGGGCCGCATCTTCGCCAACACGAACACCGCCGCCGCCGGTGGTGCGCTTGCCGCGCTGATCCTGACGCAGGTGATGTACAAGAAGCCGGACCTGACCATGGTGCTGAACGGTGCGCTGGCGGGCCTGGTGTCGATCACCGCCGAGCCGCTGATGCCCACGCTGGGCGGCGCGACCCTGATCGGCGCCATCGGCGGCATCATCGTGGTCTTCGCGGTCCCGATGCTCGACCGGATGCGGATCGATGACGTGGTCGGCGCCATTCCGGTGCACCTGTTGGCTGGCATCTGGGGCACGCTCGCGGTTCCGTTCTCGAACGGCGACACCAGCTTCGTCACGCAGTTCGTCGGTGTGGCCGCGGTCGGCATCTTCGTCTTCGTCGTCAGCCTGGTCATCTGGCTGATCCTGAAGGTGGCCGGTGGCATCAGGGTGTCCGAAGAGGCCGAGATCACAGGCCTCGACGTGGCCGAGCTTGGGATGGAGGCCTACCCCGAGTTCTCCAAGGCCTGAGAATTGCGGACCGGCGGCGGTTTCCTCCGCTTCCGCCGGATCGCAACAACGGAAGGCCCGGGCGCGCCGCTCGGGCCTTCTGCATTCCAGAGTGTCTGGATCAGGAAATGACCTTCTTGGGGCCGCCTGTCGCGAAATCGGTGCCGATATAGGGCTTCTTCGCCTGCTTCCATGCCGCGAATCCGCCCTCAAGATGCGCGATCGGATCATAGCCCGCTTCGGAGGCGATCCGTGCCATCTTCTCGGACCTGAGCCCCGATCCGCAATGCAGCACGACCCGTTTGCCATCTTGGGTGGGCAGCCGGTCGGCACGGAAGAAGGGCATCGGCATCAGAAGAGCGCCTTCGATATGCTCGAAGGCGTATTCCTGCGGGGAGCGGACGTCGATCACGACGATCTCGCCCTTCGTGAGGGCCTTTTCGACCTCGTCAGGGCTCCAGCGCTCGAAGGTGCCGGTCTCGATTTGTTCGGTATCCATGGGGTCTCCTTCCCGGGTGGTGCCGGGAAGGAGGGTAGATCAGACGCAGGTCTTGGCGATGGCCTCGGCCAGGATCGGCACGGTCTTGGCGTTCAGCCCGGCGATGTTCATGCGGCTGTCGCCAACCATGTAGACGCCGTGGTCGCGGCGCATCGCCTCGACCTTGTCGGCATCCACGCCGAGGCGCGAGAACATGCCCCGGTGCTGCGCGATGAAGTCGAACCGGTCGTCGTTCAGGCGCTGGCGCAGTTCGTCGGCCAGCTGCTTGCGCAGCGCCAGCATTCCGGTGCGCATCTCTTCCAGTTCGGCCTGCCACTCGGCGCGCAGATCGGGGTCGGTCAGGATCGTCGTGACGATGCGGGACCCGTGATCCGGCGGGAACGAGTAGTTCTGCCGGTTCAGGTGGTTCAGGTTTCCCTGCACCGTCTTCGTGTTGGCCGCGTCGCCGATGGCGAACAGGATTCCCGCCCGCTCGCGGTAGATACCGAAGTTCTTCGAGCAGGACGCGCCGACCAACAGCTCGGGCTGCGTCTCGGCCAGGATACGGGTGCCTTGCGCGTCGTCGTCCAGTCCGTCGCCGAAGCCCTGATAGGCAAGGTCGACCATAGGAATGAGCTTCCGCTCGATCAGGATCTCGGCCACCCGATGCCACTGATCGACCGTCAGGTTCGCGCCGGTCGGGTTGTGGCAGCAGCCATGCAGCAGCACCACGTCGCCTTCCTTGGCGCGGTTCATATCCGCGACCATGCCTTCGAAATCCACCTCGCCCGTGGAGGCGTCGAAATAGCGGTATTCCTCGAAAGGCGTGCCGGTCGTCTTGAGGATCGACAGGTGGTTCGGCCATGTCGGCGCGCTGACCCAGACTGTCGCGTCGGGATTGGCCATGCGGATCAGATCCACGCCCTGCCGGAAGGCGCCGGTGCCGCCAGGGGTCGCAATGGCGGCCACGCGGTCGGCCGCGACGCTGTCTGCGAACACGAGTTCCCGCATTGCCTGCGCATAGGCCGGATCGCCCGACAGCGCGGTGTAGCTCTTGGTGGTCTCGGACCGCAGAAGGCGCTCTTCGGCCTTCTTCACCGCCGACATGATCGGCGTGTGACTGTCAGCGTCCTTGTAGACGCCGACGCCGAGGTCGAGCTTGTCGTCGCGCGGATCCTCGCGGTAGCTCGCCATGAGCATGAGGATCTTGTCCGCCGGTTGGTCCTTGAGGCTGCCGAGCATTCAGGCGTCTCCTGTTGCGACCGGCAGGTCGCCGTATGCGCCCCACTCGGTCCATGATCCATCGTAGAGCGACCAGTCGTCATGCCCGATCCGCGCCAGCCCAAGGGCCAGGATCGCGGCGGTCACGCCGGAGCCGCAGGTGGTGATGACGGGCTTCGACAGGTCGATGCCCGCCTCCTCGAACGCCGCCTTGAGGCCGCCGGGGCCCTTCATCGTGCCGTCGGCGTTCAGAAGCTGCGTGAAGGGCAGGTTCTTCGATTTAGGGATGTGCCCCGCCCGCAATCCTTCGCGCGGTTCCGGCTCGTCGCCGCGGAAGCGGCTCGACGCGCGGGCGTCCACGATCTGCGGCGTCCCGAGCTTCGAGGCCTCGGCGACCTGCGTCACGTCGCGCACGAGGTCGTTCCGGCGCGAGACGGTCATGTGGCGATCGCGGATGACGGGGGGCAGATCCTCGATCTCGTGCCCCTCGGCCTGCCACTTGGGCAACCCGCCATCCAGCACGGCGACGTCGGTCTTGCCCATCAGCTTGAACAGCCACCATACCCGCGCGGCGGAAAAGATGCCCGTGCTGTCATAGACAACGACCTGATGACCGTCGCCGATCCCCATGGCGCGCATCCGGCTGATGAATTTCTCGGGCGGGGGCGCGGTGTGCGGCAGGTCCGAGCGCTGGTCGCTGATCTCGTCGATGTCGAAGAAGCGCGCGCCGGGGATGTGCCCCGCCTCGTACTCGGCTCGCGTATCGCGATTGTCGGACGGCATGTGCCACGAGGCGTCGAGGAGGCGCAGGTCAGGATCGTTCAGATGCTGCGCCAGCCAATCTGTCGATACGAGGGTCTTCGGGTCGTCGGTCATAGGGCCGGGCCTTCGGAGCGGTTCACGTTCCGCAGGGCGTAGCCAAGCGCCGCAATCCGCGCAAGATAGAGGCGCACGAAACGCAATGATGGCAGCGTTTCGCCGCGCCGGAAGCACGATCACTTCGCCGCGGGCCGGGGCGGCGCAACGATCGGATCAGCTATGTTCCTTGAGGAGGCGCTGCTTCTGCCGTTGCCAGTCGCGCTTGGCCGCCGTCTCGCGCTTGTCGGGGGCCTTCTTGCCCTTGGCGATCCCGATCTTCAGCTTTGCGATGCCCCGGTGGTTGAAATACAGCACCAGCGGCACGAGCGTCATGCCCTTGCGCTGCGTCTCGGACCACAGGTTCGCCAGTTCCTTGCGGTTGACGAGCAGCTTACGCCGACGCCGGTCCTCGTGCCCGAACATCGCCTGGTCGTAGGGGGCGATATAGGCATTCACGAGCCACAGCTCGCCGTCCTCGACCGTGGCATAGCTTTCGGCGATGTTCGACTGCCCCGTGCGCAGCGACTTCACCTCGGAGCCCTGCAGCTGGATGCCGCACTCGAGGTCGTCCTCGATCGCGTAGTCGTACCGGGCACGCCGGTTCTCGGCGATCACCTTGTAGTTCGGGTTGTCCTTGGGTTTGGCCATGCCGTCCAGATAGGCGCGGGCGCGCGAGGTGTCCACCAGCGGGCCGCCCGAGAAAGGCGCACGCCGTTGTGCGGCGCCCGCGGGATTCGTATCAGGAGCCGAGGAGCCCGAGGTTCTCCATCGTGCTCTTCATCATCAGCTTGGTGCCGTCGGTGAGGCCGACCAGCGGCAGGCGCACCTCTTCGGTGCAGCGGCCCAGAAGCGACAACCCGTATTTTGCGCCGACAAGGCCCGGTTCGGTGAAGACCGCCGTATGAAGCGGCAGCAGCCGGTCCTGGTACTCGAGCGCGTTCGCCCAGTCGCCGTCCGCCATCGCCTGCTGGAACTCGGCGCAGAGGCGGGGGGCGACGTTCGCGGTCACGCTGATGCACCCGACCCCGCCATGGGCGTTGAACCCGAGGGCCGAGGCATCTTCGCCCGACAGCTGAATGAAGTCGTTGCCGCAGGTCATGCGCTGCTCGCTGACGCGGACGATGTCGCCGGTGGAGTCCTTCACGCCGACGATGCGCGGCAGCTTGGCCAGCTCGCCCATCGTCGCGGGCTTCATGTCCACGACCGAGCGGCCGGGGATGTTGTAGATGACGATCGGGATGTCCGTGGCGTCATGCACCGCCTCGAAGTGGGCATAGAGGCCGGCCTGCGTCGGCTTGTTGTAGTAGGGCGTGACCACCAGCGCCCCGTCCGCACCGACTTCCTGCGCGTGGCGCGCCAGCTGGATGGCCTCTTCGGTGCTGTTCGAGCCCGCGCCGGCGATGACCTTGACGCGCCCGGCGGCGGTCTTGACGACCTCGGCCACGACTGCCTCGTGCTCGTCGTGGGACAGGGTGGGCGTCTCGCCTGTGGTGCCGACGGGGACGATGCCCGAGGTGCCTTCCTCGACATGCCATTCGACCAGCCGTTTCAGGGCGTCGAGGTCCACCTTGCCGTCCTTGAACGGCGTGACCAGTGCGACGATCGACCCTTTGAACATGTCTGGCTCCTTCTTGGCTTGCCGGGGCTCCGGCGCGTGGGACCCTATGCGGCGCGCCTGTCGTTGCCAAGGTCGTGAATTGGCCAGAGCGGCATCGCGCCATATCTGAGGAGCATGCGCCATATTATCTTCGCGTCCGCCCTCGCCTTCGCAACCCCTGTCGTCGCGCAGGAGGCCCCTCCCGACCGACCCGGTTTCGACGTCGGCATCGCCGAGGCGGTCGAACGCGCCCGGAGCGGGCAGTGGCTTGCCGCAGAGGCCGCGGCCGAGCGTGCAGGACCTGTCTCTGCCGATATCATCGAGTGGATGTACCTGCGCGAGGGACGTGGCGACTTTGCCTCTGCGTCCGCCTTCCTCGAGCGTCGGCCGGACTGGCCGGGGCTGGCCCGCCTGCGCGCGCAGTCCGAACAGTATCTGCCCGAGACCCCCACCGGCCCTGAGCAGGCCGAGGCGATCCTGCGCTTCTTCGATGGGATTCAGCCCGAGACGGGGCAGGGCACGGTTGCGCTGGTCAACGCGCTTCGCGAGACGGGCCGGGAGGCCGACGCGCAGGCCGAGGCTGCGCTCGCCTGGACGACCCGCTCGCTGTCCGAGAGAGCCGAGCGGCAGTTGCTCGGGCTGTACCCCGACGAGCTGGAGCCGCTGGAAGAGGCGCGAGCCGACCGGATGTTCTGGATCGGAGCGAGTCGTTCTCTCACCCGGTCAGGCGAGCGTCTGGGCGGAGACGCTGGCGCGCTGGTGGCGGCGCGAGGGCGTGCTCTTGGCGGGGCCGACGCGGAGACGTTGGCCGAAGGCCTGCCTGCGGGACTACGCAGCGACCCCGGCCTTGCCTATCGTGCGTTCCGACAACATCTCTCCGCCGGCCGCGACAGCGCGGCGCAGCGGTTGATCCTGCAGCAATCGCCGGACGATCTGGGCGATCCCGGCGCCTGGGCAGGGGACCGCCGCGACATGGTCCGCGAGCTCATGCGCGAGGGCGAGGATCGCCGCGCCTATGACATCGCCGCCTCGCACGGCCTGGTCGCGGGGTCGGACTATGCCGACCTAGAATGGCTGGCGGGATATCTTGCGCTGACCCGGCTGGATCGCCCCAAAGACGCGCTGCTTCATTTCTGGAACCAGCGGAAGGCCGTCTCTTCACCAATCTCGCTGGGGCGAGCGTGGTACTGGATCGGGCGGTCGCAAGAGGCGCTGGGGCGCGAAGCCGAGGCGCGCGCCGCCTACACGCGTGGCGCGGTGCATCAGACCGGCTTCTATGGGCTTCTGGCCGCTGAAAAGATCGGCGCCGCCGTGGACCCCGAACTGGTCGATCCGGGCCCTTCGATGCCCCTGTCCGAGGCCAGCTTCCGGACCTCCTCGGTGCTCGAAGGGGCGCTGTTGCTGCAGGCGGCGGGCGAGCGTGACCTGGCCGAGCAGTTCTTCGCCCACCTCGTCGAATCGCTTGATGCCGAAGAGGCCGCGACGCTGGGCGACCTGATCCTTGAGCTGGGAGAGCCGCATATCGCGGTGCTCGTGGCCAAGCGGGCGGCGCAGAACGGCATCGTCATTCCGCGCGCCTATTTCCCCGTCGTGGATCTCGGGCAGGAGACTTTGCCGGTCTCGGAAAAACTGGCGCTTGCCATTGCCCGCCGCGAAAGCGAGTTCGACCCCTCGGTGTCGTCCTATGTCGGTGCGGGTGGGCTCATGCAGCTGATGCCGGGCACGGCGCAGGATGTGACCCGATCGCTCGGCATCGGCTATTCGCGCGACCGGCTGTTCGAGGATCCCAGCTATAACGCCCGGCTCGGCACCGCCTACCTTGCGGGGCTGGAGCGGCGCTTTGGCCAGAACCCCGTGCTGGTATCGACGGGCTACAACGCTGGCCCCGGCCGTCCGCTGCAATGGATGAGTGCCCGCGGAGATCCGCGCGAGCCCGACGTGGACGTGATCGACTGGATCGAGATGATCCCCTTCGACGAAACGCGCAACTACGCCATGCGCGTGGCCGAATCGCTGCCGGTTTATCGCGCGCGGCTGGGTCGGCCGGACGAGCGCGTCAGGCTGAGCGAAGAGCTGAAGGGCCGCTGATCAGTCGTCTTCGTCCGAGGTGACGTCCTCGATGGCGAAGGCGGCGGCGGGTATGTCGCCCGGATCGCCTTCTTCGCAGGCTTCGTACTTGAAGGCGTAGCCGTCCCAGATCAGCAGAAGGCCGCCATCGGCCGCGTTCATGAACATGGCGCGGCCGTCGAACGTGTCGTCGTCGGCCTCGCACGCCATGTCATAGAGCACAGCCTGCATATCGGTGACATCCACCGGGTTGTTCATCTCGCAGGTGGTTGATGCACCGTAAAGCATGTCGTTCTCGACCTTCAGCGCGCTGTCGTCCTCGCCGGTATGGGTGCACGCGGTGGCCGGGCTCGCGCGCCACAGGCCGTCGAACGTGTAGTCCTGCGCATGGGCAGGCATCGGAAGCACGAGGGCGAGGGCTGCGAGAGGGCGAAGGATCAAGACGGTCGCTCCGGTTGTTCGGGTCCATGCCGGCGCCTGGCGAAATCGTTAACAGTTCAGGAACGTCTCGCAGGTAGCGTTCGGGATGACGAACTCAAGTTGCGAGACCATGCAAACCCCAGTGCACATACGGCGCGGCGCGGCGCAACTTCGGGCGGTTCGGGCGGAATACCGGCGACTGTTCGTGGCCGTGGGTATATTCTCGCTCTTCGTGAACCTGCTGATGCTGACGGGGCCGCTCTTCATGCTGCAGGTCTATGACCGCGTGCTCGGCTCGCGGTCCGAGGCGACGCTGCTCGCGCTGACTCTACTCATGGCGTTCCTGTTCGCGATGATGGGGGTGCTCGATTTCGCGCGGGGGCGGGTACTGTCGCGCATCGGGGCAGGATTCCAGGCGCGGCTGGACCGGCGTGTGTTCCAAGCGATGGTGCGGGGTGCCTCCGTCACCCCGGATGACGGGCCGCGGAACCATCTGGATGACCTTGAATCGGTGCGCCGCTTCATCGGGTCGCCGCTCGTCCCTGCGCTGTTCGACATGCCGTGGACGCCGCTCTTCCTTGGCCTGATCTTCGTGTTTCATCCGCTCCTCGGCTGGGTCGCGTTAGCCGGGCTCGCGATCCTGTCGCTGGTGACGGCGGCGAACCAGTGGCTGTCGCGACACGCCCAGACAGAGGCGATCCTCTCGTCCACCCGTGCACAACGCATGTCAGAGCAGATCCGGACCGAGGCCGAGATGGTGCGCTCGTTGGGGATGCAGGATGCAGCGTTCTCCCGCTGGCAGCGCATTCGCGCTGCCGCGCTGGACCAGTCCGTCCGCGCGACCGAGACGACCGGTGGCTTTTCAAGCCTGACGCGAACGCTGCGGATGTTTCTCCAGTCCCTGATGCTCGGCGTCGGCGCATGGCTTGTCCTGCAAGAGCAGATGACGCCGGGCGGCATGATCGCCGCCTCGATCATGCTGGGTCGGGCGCTGGCTCCGATCGATCTGGCGCTCGGGCAGTGGCAGGTGTTGCAGCGCGCCCGGCAGGGCTGGATTGGCTTGGCCGAGCTTCTGGGCCGTGTCGCTGAAGAGCCGCCGCGCACCACCCTGCCGCGCCCGACGGCGCACCTGACCGTCGACCAGATTACCGTGATTCCGCCGGGTCAACCGCAGGCGTCGCTGCGCATGATCTCTCTCGAGGTCGCGCCGGGCGAGGCGGTGGGGGTTATCGGTCCGTCGGGGGCCGGCAAATCGACGCTCGCCCGTGCCCTGGTCGGAGTCTGGCAACCGGCCGGAGGACGTATCCGCCTCGGCGGTGCGGCGCTCGACCAGTATGAGCCGGACGTGCTGGGGCAACATGTAGGCTATCTGCCGCAGCGGGTTCAGCTTTTCGACGGCACTATCGCAGAGAACATCGCCCGCCTGCGGCCCGGTGCCGACGATGCCCAGATTGTCGCGGCCGCTCGGAAGGCCGCCGCACACGAGATGATCCTGAAGCTGCCCCAAGGGTATGACACACCTGTGTCCAGCGCAGCGGGGCGTCTGTCGGGCGGTCAGATCCAGCGCATCGGCCTCGCCCGTGCCATGTTTGGAGATCCGGTTCTTCTCGTCCTGGACGAGCCAAATTCCAACCTCGACAACGCGGGCAGCCAAGCGCTGAACCAGGCGATTGCCGCTCTCAAGGCGGCGGGCGGGTCGATCGTCATCATGGCCCACCGTCCCGCGGCGATCCAGCTGTGCGACAAGCTGTTGATGCTGGAAAACGGTATGCGTCGCGCTTTCGGCCCGCGCGACGACGTGCTGCGCCAGGTTACTCAGAACCACGGCCAACTGATTGGCCAGGTCGGTGCTGGAGGCGTGTCGTGAGCAACTTTGAAGACCCCGCCCGCGCCTGGTCCGCCCGCGGCCCCGTGGTGATCGGGCTGCTAGCGTTGATCTTTCTTGTCGGCGGCTTCGGAACCTGGGCCGCCTTCAGCCAGATTGCCGGTGCGGTCGTGGCCACGGGACAGATCAAGGTCGAGCAGAACCGGCAGGTCGTCCAGCACCCGGAAGGCGGCGTGGTTCAGGCGATCCACGTCACCGAGGGTGCGACAGTCGCGGCTGGCGATGATCTCGTGACGCTCGACACGGTGACCCTCCATGGCCGGCTGACAGCCGCGCGAGCGCAGCTTTTCGAGCTACACGCCCGGCGTGCCCGCCTTGAGGCCGAGCGCGACGCGGCCAACACGATCGAGTTTCCCGCCGTTCTTCTGGATGCGGCGGCCGTGGACGCCGAGGCCGCCGAACTGGTCGCAGGTCAGCTCAACCTGTTTGAGGCGCGGCGCGAGACGGCGGAGAAGACCCTTGTGCAGCTTCGGCGTCGGCGCGCGCAGATCGAAAGGCAGATCGAGGGGCTCGTCGCGCAAGAAGATAGTCTCAACCGACAGATCGCTCTGGTGTTCGAAGAACTCGCCGATCAGCAGACGCTTCTGGATCGCGGTCTCGCACAAGCCAGTCGCGTGCTTTCACTGCGTCGCGAAGCGGCGCAGCTCGAGGGCCGGATCGGGGAGATCGTCGCCTCCCGAGCCGAGGCAGCCGAACGAATAGCAGAGATCGAGGATCAGGAGCTGGTCTACACCGTCCGCCGTCGCGAGGAAGCCATCACCGAGCTGCGTGATCTGGACCCGAACGAAGCCGAAACCGCCGAGGAGGTCGCTTCGCTCACCTCGCAGATTGAGCGGACCCGGATCACAGCTCCAGTGGGCGGGGTGGTGTACGATCTGACTGTTTTCGGACCGAAGGCTGTGATCCGAGCGGCCGAGCCACTGATGTATATCGTGCCGCAGGACCGCCCGCTGGTGATCGAGGCGCGCGTGCCGCCGATCCACGTGGACCAGGTCGATGTGGGGCAAGCGGCGGTGCTGCGCTTTCCCGCCTTCGATGCCCGCACCACGCCCGAGCTCGTGGGCACGGTCGCTCGTGTTTCGGCCGACAGCTTTGTCGACGAGGCCAGCGGTCGCCCCTTCTATCGCGTGGAGCTCGTGCTTGCTTCCGGTCAGATCGAGCGCTTGCCGGACGGCCTGTCGTTGATCCCGGGAATGCCGGTGGAGGCATATCTGACGACCGCCGACCGTACCCCAATTGCGTATCTGACGAAGCCGCTGATGGACTATTTCACGCGCGCGTTCCGGGAAGGTTGACGGGGACAGGCTCGCCGCGTCATCTGGCCGCAAAGCGAAGGAGGCACGGATGGGACGGATCGAACATAGGCTCGCGGAGCTCGGAGAGACGCTGCCGGATGCCCCGGCGCCTGCCGCCAACTACGTGCCTTACCTCCAGGTGGGCGACATGCTCTACGTCTCGGGACAGATCAGCCAGGGTCTGGACGGTCCGATGACGGGCACTCTGGGTGGCCCCGGTGACATCGAAACTGGCCGCGCCGCAGCGAAGGCATGCGCCCTGTCTCTGCTGGCGCAAGTCCGCAAGGCTACGGGTGGAGATCTTGATCGGTTGGCGCAGGTGGTCAAGCTGACGGCCTTCGTCGCCTCGGCGCCGGGCTTTACGGACCAGCCAAAAGTGGTGAACGGCGCCTCGGATTTCCTGGTGGAACTGCTCGGCGATGCCGGCCGGCACACCCGATCGGCCGTGGGGGTTTCGGCGCTGCCATTGGGAGTGATGGTCGAAATCGAAGGTCTGTTTCGCCTGTCATGAGTCTTTCTGCCAAGTTCCGTGAGCGACCATTCGCCCACCGGGGTCTGCATGATATCGCGGCCGGCGTTGTAGAAAACTCTGTCTCTGCCTTCGACGCGGCGGTGGAGGCAGATTACGCTATCGAACTCGACGTGCAGATGAGCCGCGACGGCGTGCCGGTCGTGTTCCACGACGACACGCTCGACCGGCTGACGGCCAGACACGGGCAGGTAGCGGACCTGACGGCGGAAGAGCTCGGCACCGTAAGCTTGGGGGCGTCCGCCGACAGAATCCTGACGCTCTCCGCAGTTCTTGACCGCATCGGCGGTCGCGTGCCGGTGCTGGTTGAGATCAAGGATCAGGCTGGCCGGGACGGACTGCCTGCCGCTGTCGGACGAGACATCGCTGCTGCCGCTGGTCCGATCGCCGTGATGTCATTCAATCCCTCCTATATCCACGCGCTCGAAGGACTGGACGCGCCGCGCGGCCTCACCACTTGCGCCGCAGACGACTACGGCCCTGACCTGCCCCCCGAGACGCGCGACAGGCTTGGCCGGATCTTGGGCTGGACTCCGAGCCTCAGCTTCGTGAGCCGCGATCACAGGCATTTGACCGATCCGCGCATTGCCGAGCTGAAGGCCGAGGGGGCTGGCATCCTCTGCTGGACGATCCGCAGCCAAGCCGAGGCGGACGCTGCGCTGAGGATCGCCGACCAGATCACTTTCGAAGTGTTCCAGCCGCGCTGACATGCGCCTTGAAAGGTCGGCGGGGGACCCCACTTCCCCGCGCATGACCGAAGCCACCGTGTCCGTTTCCTCGCATTCCAGCCTCACCGGCATCGACCCGCCCGACTGGGACGCCTGCGCGTGCCCCGAGGCAGCCGAGGGGCGGCCCCTAGACCCGTTCACCACCCACCGCTTCCTTCTGGCGCTCGAGACGTCCGGCTCGGTCGGGCGCGGATCGGGGTGGGAGCCGCACTATCTGACGGCCGAGATCGGCGGCCAGATCGTCGCCTGCGCCCCTCTTTACGCCAAGGGGCACAGCCAGGGCGAATATGTCTTCGACCACGCCTGGGCCCAAGCGTTCGAGCGCGCGGGCGGCAACTACTATCCCAAGCTGCAGATTGCGGTGCCCTTCACCCCAGCGACGGGGCGCCGGTTCCTGACCCGGCCGGGCTTCGAAGGGGTTGGCCGCGCCGCGCTAATCGAGGCCGCGGTGCGGATCGCTGACCAGAACGACGTCTCGTCTCTCCACGCGACCTTCTGCACGGCGGACGAGGCAGAGGCCGGGGCCGAGATGGGATTGCTCCATCGCACCGGGCAGCAATTCCACTGGTTCGACGAGAGTTACGGCGATTTCGAAGGTTTCCTCGCCTCGATGTCCTCGCGCAAGCGCAAGAGTATCCGCAAGGAACGGCGCGCGGCGCAGGAGGCGGGGCTGGAGTTCGTTCACCTGACAGGCGACGAGCTGCAGCCGCACCATTGGGACGCCTTCTGGACCTTTTACCAAGACACCGGTGCACGGAAATGGGGCACGCCCTACCTGACGCGGCAGTTCTTCGAAGAGGTGCAGGCGCATCTAAAGAACGACGCGCTGTTGTTCCTGGCGCTCGACCACGGAGAGCCGGTAGCCGGCGCGCTCAATTTCGTCGGGCGCGATTGCCTCTATGGTCGCTACTGGGGCTGCACCCGCGACGTCCCGTTTCTGCATTTCGAACTGTGCTACTATCAGGCAATCGACTGGGCGCTGGCCCACGGTCTGGGCCGCGTCGAGGCGGGCGCGCAGGGTGAGCACAAGCTGGCCCGCGGATACCTGCCCCATCCGGTCCACTCGCTGCACTGGATTGCCGATGCAGGATTCCGCCGCGCAGTCGAGGAATTCCTGACCGCCGAACGGCAGGCGGTGGACGAAGAGATCGAGATTCTGACGAGTTACGGCCCGTTCAGGAAGACCCCAGACGGAGACCCCGAATGAGCGACAAGCTGGAGGGCGAGAGCCGGAGCGTGGCGCTGGAGGCGCTTGCGGCTGAGGGATGGCAGATGGTCGAGGGGCGCGACGCCATCGCCAAGTCTTTCAGGTTCGGTGATTTCGTAGACGCTTTCGGCTGGATAACCCGGGTGGCGATCCATGCCGAGAAGGCGAACCATCATCCCGAGTGGTCGAACACCTACAACCGCGTTCACGTCGTGCTGACCTCGCACGACGTGAAGGGGCTGACCGACAGGGACGTCAAGCTGGCCCGCAAGATGGACGCGCTGGCGCGCGGCTGATCAAAGCGCCGCGACGATTGCCGCGCCGCCGCTGGCATTGCAGGTGCCGGGCTCGTCTTCCTGGATCAGCTGCACCACGCCGTCCTCGGCCACCAGCGCGTAGCGCTTCGAGCGGTCGTAGAACCCGACGGGCGGCGCCGTGAAGGCCATGTCGGCGGCACGGGTAAAATCCGCGGCCGGATCGGCGAGCATGGTGATGCCGGCCTCGTGCGCGCCGGTGTCGGTGCCCCACTGCTTCATTACGAAGGGATCGTTGACGGCGATGCAGATGACCTCGTCCACGCCCTTTTCCTTCAGCGCGTCCATCGCCTCGATGAAGGACGGGACGTGCGCGGTGGTGCAGGTGCCGGTATAGGCGCCGGGAAGGCCGAAGATCACGACCTTGCGGCCCTTGAGCCGCTCGGACAGGCGCACCTCTTGGGGGCCTTCCTCGCCCATGCGCAGAAGGGTGGCGTCGGGAAGGGTGTCGCCTTGGCGAATGGGCATGGAGTGCGCTCCTTAACAGTCGGGTTTAGCGCGGTTATAGCCGATCCGAGGATCGGGACCAGAGAAGAGGCGCGGATGTCGCATATCGTCGTCGTGGGGGCCGGGCAGGCCGGGCAGCAGATTTGCGCCACGCTCCGAAACGAGGGGTTCGAGGGGCGCCTGACCCTGATCGGCGCCGAGACGCACCCGCCCTATCAACGGCCGCCCCTCTCGAAGGGCTACCTATTGGGCGAGATCTCGCGCGAGCGGCTCTTCCTGAAGCCCGAGGCCTGGTACGCGGACCACGGCATCGACCTGCGCCTCGGCGCGCCTGCCGAGAATATTGATCCCGACGCGCGGACCCTGCGCCTTGGGGCCGAGGTGATCTCGTGGGACCAGCTGGCGATTGCTACGGGTCTTGCGGCCCGACCGTTGCCGCCCGAGGCTGGTGGCGACCTCGGCGGTGTCTTCACCGTTCGGACGCTGGCGGATGTGGACCGGATGGAGGCGCCGCTGAAGGCCGCCCGGAACGTGGTCGTGGTCGGCGGCGGCTACATCGGACTCGAGGCTGCGGCGGTCGGCCGCAAGCTCGGAGCCGAGGTCACGGTTGTCGAGGCCGGCCCGCGCATCCTCGGCCGCGTCGCCTCGGCCGAGACGGCGGCGGTCATGCGCGACATCCACATCGAGCACGGCGTGACGATCCGCGAGGATGCGCGACTGGACCGGCTCGTGGGAGAAAGGCAGGTCTCTGCCGCGCGTCTTGCCAATGGCGAAGAGCTGCCGGCAGATGTGGTGATCGTGGGCATCGGCCTTATTCCGCAGTGTAGCATTGCGCAGGCGGCGGGGCTGAAATGCGACGGCGGCGTCATCGTGGATGCCTACGGCCGCACCTCGAACCCGGCGATCTGGGCTGCTGGCGATTGTGCGCTGTTCCCCTTCCGAGGCGGGCTTGCGCGCCTTGAATCGGTGCAGAACGCGATCGACATGGCGCAGGCCGTCGCGCGCAACATGCTGGGCGCCGAGAAGCCCTACGAGCCGATGCCGTGGTTCTGGTCGGATCAGTACGACGTCAAGCTGCAGATCGCTGGACTGAACACCGGCTATGACCGGGTGGTCATGCGCGGCGCGGGCAAGGTGCCGATGTCGCTGTGGTACTTCTGCGGGAGCGAGTTGCGGGCGGTGGATGCAGTGGGGGACGCGCGGGCCTACATGGTGGGCAAGCGCCTGATCGAGTCGGGCGCACGCGTCGCTCCCGACGAGGTTGCGGACCCCGAAACCGACCTCAAGGCGCTGCTGAAGCGGTGAGGATCATTGCGGGCACCCATCGCGGGCGCGCGCTTGCCGCTGTGGGCAAGGGCGACCCGGCAGCGCATCTGCGCCCGACCACCGACCGCGTGCGGGAAAGCCTGTTCGGCGTGCTGGATGGCGGCCGGTTCGGCGACCCGATCGAGGGGGCGCACGTGCTGGACCTGTTCGCAGGCACCGGGGCGCTGGGGCTCGAGGCGCTGTCGCGCGGGGCGGCGCACGGGACCTTCGTGGAGAACGGCCGGAAGGCGCTGTCCCTGTTGACCCAGAACATCCGCTCTCTCGGCGAAGGCGAGCGCACCCGGGTCCTGCGGCAGGACGCGACGCGGCTAGGGCCGGCGGAGCGCGCATGCGATCTGGTGTTCCTAGACCCACCTTACGGCAAGGGGCTTGGGGGCCGCGCGATCGAGGTTGCGCGGGCCGGCGGATGGATCGCCCCCGATGCGCTGATCGTCTGGGAGGAAGCCGCCGCGATTGACCTGCTCAACGGGCTGACCCTGCTGGAAACCCGCCGCTACGGCGACACCTGGATCACTCTGGCCCGAAACGTCGCCTAGCCTCTGCTGCGCTGCAGCGTCCCGCCTGATGCAACCCGGGCTTGTCAACTGGGCGGTGGTGCGCTGCAGCGCGGCGACCTATCTCTGGATCGAACAAGATAGAGCACCGGAGGCAGACATGGCCTACATTCGTACCCACGCCGATCACGCCCACCACGACGGGTTCTTCGCCCATATCGGCGAAACCATCGTCAACTGGTTCGCTGCCGTGATGGAATCCTCGTCCCGTGCCAAGCAGATCGATCGTCTGCAGAGCAAATCCGACGCTGAACTCGCGCAGATGGGCCTGCGTCGGGACGAGATCGTGCGCCACGTCTTTCGCGACCGCATGATGTACTGAGCGAGTCGAGAGGCTGAAAATGCCTCGATCGACTGCCATTGTCGCAAGGGCCGCTCATCGGGCGGCCTTTTCGCTGTCAGCGGGCCCGATCAGGTCCAGGTGGGGTGGAACCGCCCGGCAGGGGACAGGGTGAAGATCTCACATCCCTCGGCGGTCACGCCGACGGAATGCTCAAACTGCGCCGACAGCGACTTGTCGCGCGTCACCGCCGTCCAGTCATCCGCAAGCACCTTCGTCTCGGGCCGGCCGAGATTCACCATCGGCTCAATCGTGAAGAACATGCCTTCCTCGAGCCGGGGGCCAGTTCCGGGGCGACCGTAGTGCAGCACGTTCGGCGGCGCGTGAAACACCTGGCCCAGCCCGTGCCCGCAGAAGTCGCGCACCACGGACATGCGCTGCGCTTCGACATGGGACTGGATCGCGGCGCCGATATCGCCGAACGTGTTGCCGGGCTTGACCGCCTCGATCCCGATCATCAGTGCGTCGTGCGTCACCTCGATCAGCCGCTCGGCCTTTCGCCCAAGCTTTCCGGCAACATACATGCGGCTTGAATCGCCGAACCAGCCATCGACGATCACCGTGATGTCGATGTTCAGGATGTCGCCGTCCTTCAGCTTTTTATCGCCGGGAATCCCGTGGCAGACCACGTGGTTGACGCTGATGCAGCTGGCGTGCTGATAGCCGCGATAGCCGATCGTGGCCGAGGTCGCGCCGGAGTCGTCGACCCATTCGGTGATCAGCCGGTCAAGCTCTCCGGTCGTCTGGCCGGGTTCGACATGCGGGGCGATGCGATCCAGAAGCTCGGCCGCCAGCCGCCCGGCGGTGTGCATGCCGGCAAAATCTGCGGGCTCGTAGATGCGGATTCCGTCCTTGGTCAGACGTCCGGTCGAATTTTCCAAGGATGCTCTCCTGCCGTAGATACGGGGCCAAGATAAGAAATGGCGCGGGGAATTGCCACCGGGTCGGACGAAAATGGCAGGATCCCGGAACGGCGGAAAGGCACCGGCAAAGGCAGTCTCGTGGCAGGGGCGATTGAAAGCGCAAGGCGAGCGGCTATCCTGACGCTCCCGACCCCGCGAAAGACCGCACATGCCCAATCCCACCGCCGCCATGATCGTGATCGGGGACGAGATCCTCTCGGGCCGCACGCGCGATTCCAACGCGCATCACCTGGCGGGGAGGCTCGCGATCCAGGGGATAGACCTGCGCGAAGTGCGCTTCATCGGCGACGACCGCGCGACCATCATCGCCACGGTGCAAGAGCTGTCGGCACAGCGCGACCACGTCTTCACCTCGGGCGGGATCGGCCCGACGCATGATGACATCACGGCCGATTGCGTCGCCGAAGCGATGGGCGCGTCCATCGACGTGCGCGATGACGCCCGCGCAGTGCTGCAGGCCTACTACGACGCGCGCGGGACAGAGATGAACGGCGCACGCCTGCGCATGGCGCGCATCCCCGGAGAGGCGACCCTGATCGACAATCCGGTTTCGGCCGCGCCTGGCTTCTCGCTCGGCAATGTCCACGTCATGGCGGGCGTGCCGCGGATCTTCGAGGCAATGCTCGACGGGTTGCTGCGGCGGGTCGAAGGCGGGCGACAGGTCACGTCGCGCAGCTTCCTGCTTGATCGGGGGGAGGGCGACATCGCCGACATTCTGCGGCAGCTGGCCGGGGACCACCCGGACGTGTCCATCGGCAGCTATCCCGCCTGGACCGGCGCAGGCTACCAGGTCGCCGTGGTGGTCCGCAGTGCCGAGGCGGGCGATCTGGACGCCGTTGCCACGAAGCTGCGCGAGGCCTTTCCCGAGGCGCGGGAATGACCGATCGAGCCGCAGTTCTGCACGCGACCTGGCCGCCCGCTGCGACCCGCAAACTGGGGCCGTTCACGCTGCGCGCCGGGGCAGGGGGCGGCAAGCGCGTGTCGGCTGCGTCCTGCGACGGGGTACCCGACTCCGATGCTTTGGCCGCAGCCGAGCGCGAGATGGACGCGGCGGGCGGCCAGACGCTGTTCTCTGTGCGGCCGGACCAAGGCGCGTTCGACAGGATGCTGACCGACCGTGGCTACCTCGTGCTCGACCCGACGCTCTGGCTGACGTGCCCGATCGACCGCCTGACGGAGATGCCGCCGCCCGAGACCGGCTTTACCGTATGGCCGCCCCTGCAAGTGCAGCGCGAGATCTGGGAGGCAGGCAAGATCGGCCCCGCGCGCATCGCGGTGATGGAGCGTGTCGAAGCCCCCAGAACCTCGATCCTCGGTCGGGTCGAAGACCGCCCCGCCGGCACCGCCTTCGTCGCCGTCCATGGTGGCACCGCAATGGTCCATGCGCTCGAGGTGCTGAAGGATGCGCGCCGCAAGGGGCTTGCCGGCTGGATGATGATCCATGCCGCCCGATGGGCCGCCGAGCAGGGTGCGGCCGAGATGGCGGTGCTGGTCACGGAAGCCAACGGAGGCGCGATCGCGTTCTACCGGGGCCTCGGCATGACGGGCGAGCGGTGCTACCATTATCGCCTGCGCCCCTGAACCCGAGGTCTGTCATGGTCCACGGCTCGATACCGCGCCCGTCCGTTGGCAGCCGCCTCCGGTGAGGGTGATCCTGGTCATTACGCTAACCCTCTGGTCCGGCGCCGCTGCGGCCCTGACGCTCGACCTGCCTGCGGCGGCCGAGGTGACGGAGCGGGTGGTGGAGACGAGGCGCATCGCGCTACCCGCCGGCCCCTGGGACGATGGTGCGCAGCCGGAGCGCGCGGCCGAAGGCCGCGTCACGCGCTCGGCCTGGCGCGTGCCGGGGCAGACCGCGCCGCAGGACTTGGTCGCCCCCCTGCGCACGCAGTTGCGCAAGGCCGGCTTCCGGACGGTCTATGACTGCGCGAACTCCGAATGCGGCGGCTATGACTTTCGCTTTGCGCTCGACCTGCTGCCGGCACCCGCGATGTTCGTGGACCTCGGATCGTTCCGCTACCTGCTCGCCGAGGGCCCGGACGATGCGCTGGTCTCGATCCTCACCAGCCGGGGGCAGGGGGCGGGATATGTTCACGTCACCGAAGTCGGAGCGGGTGAGAGCGAGGCGCTCGTCACCTCGAGCATGTCGCGCGCGACCGACGCCATACCAGTCTGGGAGGAGCTTCGCGCAGACGGGCGGGCGGTGCTGGACGACCTCGTCTTTGCCCCCGGCGCCGTGGCGCTCGATGAGGGGCAGTACCGGTCGCTCCGTGCGTTGGCAGAGGGGCTCGAGGCGGACCCGCAGGCGCGCATCGCGCTGGTGGGGCATACCGATACCGAAGGGGGACTGGACAGCAACCTGGCACTGTCGGAGCGTCGCGCGCAGGCCGTGCGGCAGAGGCTGATCGAAACCTATGGCGTAGCGCCCGCCCGGATCGAGGCGCGGGGCGTCGCCTACCTGGCGCCGCGGGCCGGCAATGACACGTCCGAGGGGCGCGCCGCGAACCGGCGGGTCGAGGCGGTTCTTACGGACTGATCACCAATTGTCGGGGCCCTTGTCGGCGAACGCATGAGCAAGGAAGTCGATGAAGGCGCGCACTTTCGGCTGCGTGAAGCGGCCGGGCGGATAGACGGCATAGATACCCTGAACCTCGACCGGTAGATCCGGGATCGCTTCTTCCACAAGGCCCTGCTTCATCGCGTCGGCGTAGAGGAACGACGGCAGGTAGGCGATCCCGAGCCCCGAGATCGCGGCGTTCAGCAGGGACTGGCCGTCATTGACGGAAAGCCATCCGCTGGTGCGGACCTGCCGCTTCTCCCCCGAGGGCGCGGTCAGCTTCCACATCGATCCGTTGGCTTGACTGGAATAGTGCAGCAGCTTGTGTTCGTTCAGGTCGTCGATCCGCTGGGGCTGGCCGAACCTCTGGAAATATCCGGGCGAGGCGATCATGCGCCGTGTCGTCTCGGTTAGTTTACGCGCGCGCAGGGTGGAATCGTCGAGGTCGCCGATCCGCACCGCCATGTCGAACCCTTCCGAGATCAGCTCGACATAGCGATTGTTCAGCAGCATGTTGATCGTGATGTCGGGAAACTCCGACAGGAACTGCCCTAGGATCGGCGAGACGTGATTCACGCCGAAATCCGTTGCGACCGAGATCCGCAGCAGGCCCGAGGGCGCCGATTGCATGGCCGTGACGAGGCTGTCAGCCTCGCCCGCGTCGTTCAGCACGCGGCGGGCGCGGTCGTAATAGGCAAGGCCGATCTCGGTCGGGCTGACGCGGCGCGTGGTGCGGTTCAACAGCCGCGCGCCCAGCCGCGCCTCGAGCGACGAGACATGTTTCGACACGGCGGATTTCGAGATGCCCATCTTCTTGGCCGCGTCCGTGAACCCGCCCTGGTCGACGACGGTGGCGAAGGCTTCCATTTCGGTCAGTCTGTCCATAGCCCGGCCTCTCGCATGCATCACGCTCTTGATGCCGAGAACTGCCGGACAAGTTGGGCGAGAATGGGCCTTGAGGGAGACAATTCAGGGGTGCCGCGGCCTATCGTGTGCGCAGGCGAAACTAACTATCGGAAAGATGGCGGCGAAACGCCTTCTTCAAGAGCTCCAGTTCCGCGCGCAACAGGGACAGTTCAGCAGTCATGTCGCGCGCGACGATGCGACCTGCCGCGACATGAAGAGAGGCGAGCGTGATGCCGCTTGACTTGTCGACCGCATGGACGCTCTGCAGCCCGTCTGACAGCACCTCGCGCGGCAGCTCGGCCGTGACGGTCACCGCGCCGTCGTCGGTTCCGATCTTCACGCCGGGGATCGCGCGGTGGGCGTGGCTGACCTCGATCTTCGGGGGCGTCGCGCCGCCTTCGAGGCGAAGGGTCCAAACGCCGCGTTCGAGCGCGCTTGCCGTGACGATCCAGTCCTCCATTGGAGCGCTCCTAGAGTTCGGCCCGCAGCCGGCGGCTGAGAACCATCTCACCGATCTCGACCCGGTTCAGCTGCGGATCGCCGAAGATGATGTCGATCCAGGCGCGATCAACGCTCGTGTCGACCAGCCCGGTGTAGGCCAGGTCGAACCAGATCTCCACATCGCTCTGCGACAGGTCCAGCTCGTTGACCATCTGTTCCACGTTCGGTCCTTGCTGCACGTTCAGGCGCGCAAACATCTCCAGCGGCCGCTCCGCATCGACCGTCATCGCGGCATGGACGATGTGGGAGGGAGAAAGTCCGGTAGTCGCCCGCTCTGGCAGGTCGATGGCGATCGACAGGAAAGAGCCTTCGAAGGCGAGCACGTCCACAGCCAGAACGAAGGGGGCGGCTCCGGCCCGTCCGAGACCCGGCCGCTGCGTCACCGACACCTCGGAGGTCGTGCAGTCGTGGAAGATTTTGGCCTCGTCCCCAAGCGGAGTACCGCTGGCTGCGCCCGCGTGTCCGGCGATGGGCAGCCGCGTGCGAAACAGTGACGGGCGCCATGCCCAGTCGCTGTCACTCGGTCCTTCAGGCTTGCCCCGCCCGGCCGCCGGTGACGAGACCCGCCGTTCGGCCGCCGCTATCGTGCGGTCTAGAACGGCGCGCAGGTCTGTCGCCTGCTGCTGCATCGCGGCGAGGGTGACAGGGTCCATCGCGTCGATCCGGTCGATCAGCTCGTTCCACCGCCGAAGCTCGCGGCGGTGGATGATTGCATCAAGGCCGGAGGGCAGGCGCATGGATCACAGGTCCATGTAGACGTGCGTTTCCGCTTCCGCTCCGGGATGGGTGACGGCGCCCTTGTAGGTTGGGCCGACAAGCTGCGCGAATTTCCACAGCGCGCCGCTGGCGTAGTTCGTCGGCTTCGCGCCCGTCCATGCCTGCCGGCGGCGGTCCAGCTCTTCGTCGGCCAGATCGACCGAGATTTCGCCCTTCACCGCATCGATGGTAATGACGTCGCCATTCTGCAGAAGGGCGATGGGACCGCCCTGCGCCGCTTCGGGGCCGACATGGCCCACGCAGAAGCCGCGCGTCGCGCCCGAGAAGCGCCCGTCGGTGATCAGCGCGACCTTCTTGCCCATGCCCTGACCCGAAAGTGCGGCGGTCGTTGCCAGCATCTCGCGCATGCCGGGGCCGCCCGCGGGGCCTTCGTTGCGGATCACGAGGACCTCGCCTTCCGCGTAAGTGCGTGCCTTGACGGCCTCGAATGCTTCTTCCTCGCACTCGAAGACGCGGGCTGGGCCGGTGAAGACCTGCTCTTCCGCGCTCATGCCGGCGACCTTCACGATGGCACCCTCGGGGGCGAGGTTGCCTTGCAGACCGACGACGCCGCCGGTCTTGGTGATCGGCGTCTCGATGGAATGGATCACGCGGCCGTCGGCCTCGCGGTCGATCAGGTCGATCTCTTCCCCGATGGAACGGCCCGACGCGGTGAGGCAATCCTCGTGGATCAGGCCCGCCTTGCGCAGTTCCTTCATCACGACCGGGAGGCCGCCGGCGTCGTAGAGGTCCTTGGCGACGTATTGGCCGCCCGGTTTCAGATCGACGAAATAGGGCGTGTCGCGGAAGATCTCGCAGACGTCCTGCAGGAAGAAGTCGATCCCCGCCTCGTGCGCGATGGCCGGCAGGTGCAGGCCCGCATTGGTGGACCCGCCGGTGCAAGCGACGACCCGCGCGGCGTTTTCCAGCGACTTGCGCGTGACCACGTCGCGGGCGCGGATGTTCTTTTCGAGTAGGTTCATCACTGCCTCGCCCGACGCGGTGCCGTACTGGTCGCGGCTCTCGTAAGGGGCAGGGGCGCCGGACGAGTTGAACAGCGCGAGGCCGATCGCCTCGGACACGCAGGCCATGGTATTGGCGGTGAACTGGCCGCCGCAGGCACCCGCGCTGGGGCAGGCGACACGTTCGAGGATCGCCAGCGCCTCGTCCGACAGGGTGCCGTTCTGGTGGCGGCCGACGGCTTCGAACATGTCCTGCACGGTCAGGTCGCGGCTCGCGAAATCCTCGGGGACGTTGGCACCCGCTGGCACCTTGCCCGGCAGGATCGAGCCGCCATAGATGAAGACCGACGGCACGTTCAGCCGCACCATCGCCATCATCATACCCGGCAGCGACTTATCGCAGCCCGCAAGACCCACCAGCGCGTCATAGCCGTGGCCGCGCATCGTCAGTTCGACTGTATCCGCGATGGCTTCGCGCGAGGCGAGCGACGAGCGCATCCCCTCGTGGCCCATGGCGATGCCGTCGGTCACGGTGATGGTGGTGAACTCGCGCGGGGTGCCGGAGGCGGCCTTGACGCCCATCTTGACCGCCTGCGCCTGACGCGACAAAGCGATGTTGCACGGCGCAGCCTCGTTCCAGCAGGTCGCGACGCCGACGAAGGGCTGCGCGATCTCCTGCTCGGACAGGCCCATGGCGTAGTAGTAGGACCGGTGCGGAGCACGCTCCGGGCCTTCGGTCACGTGCCGGCTCGGCAGTTTCGACTTGTCGGGCTTGCCCTTCAGCATCGCGCTAACTCCCTTGGCTATCGCACACGGGAATAGGATAGGGGCGGGGGCGGAACAAGAGCGGATGCCGCAGCGACGCCCTTGCCCCCGGCGGCACTGCGCCGCAAGTCTGGCGCGCCGCACCCGAAGGAGCCGCAGATGAACACAGCATTCCGGGCCTTCATCGTTCCGGCCCGCCGCAGGTCGGCCCTGTGGCGCCTTGTGCTTGGAATCGTCGTGATGGTCGTCGTGATCCTTGCCTGGGGCGCCGCACAGATCGGCGCGGTCTACCTGTGGGGTGGGCGGACCGGGGCACGCGAAGCGCTGGCGGGTATGGTCGAGCCCGAGGCGCCAGGCGGCACCATCCTGCTTCTGGCGACATTCATCGGCATGGCGGTGGCGCCCGTAGTTGCCGCGCGACTTTTGCACGGGCGGGGCCTGGGCAGCCTTGTCGGCCCGTGGGCGCGCGCGGCGCGGCATTTTGGCTGGGCGGTCAGTCTCGTGGGGGTGGTCTACCTCATCTCCATCGGGGTGACCGGCCTCGGCAACCCGCCCGAGCCGAACCTGACCCCCGGCGTCTGGGTGCGTCTTTTGCCGCTGGCCCTTGTCCTGGTGCTGATCCAGACCGGCGCCGAAGAACTGATCTTTCGCGGCTACCTGCTTCAGCAGCTGGCTGCGCGGTTCCCGTGGCGGATCGTCTGGCTGGTGTTGCCCGCGCTCGTCTTCGGAGCGCTGCACTACGACCCGGCCACGGCCGGGGACAACGCGCCGATGATCGTGGGATCGGCTGCCGCGTTCGGCCTCGTCGCCGCGGACCTCACGGCAAGGACGGGCAGCCTTGGGGCCGCATGGGGGCTGCATTTTGCCAACAATGTCGCGGCCCTGCTGATCGTAGCGACGAAGGGCACGATCACGGGCCTCGCGCTCTACGTCACGCCCTATGCGGCCGACGACGTCGAGGCGACGGGCGCGCTCATCGCCGCCGATGCGCTGGTCCTCGTGGCGATATGGGCGATCCTGCGTTGGCGCCTGCGTTCATGAGCGGCCACGCCCCCATGCGGTCCTTCGCCGCGGCGGCCTTTCCGCCCGTGCGCCTTTGGGTGCCGATCGCGGGGCTGGCACTGGCCGAACTCGCGTTCGACGTGATGTGGCTACCTGTGGCCGGCCTTCTGGGGGATGCGCGGGTTGCGGGGACGGACGCGGCCGCGCTGACGCTGGTACTTGTGGCCTACGCGTTGCCCGTGGTGGCGCTGGGCCTTTGGATGCGGCGGATGCAGGGGCGGGGCGTTGCGACGTTGTTCGGTCCGGCAGCGCGGGTGCGGGCGGACCTGGTCGCGGCGGTCAAGGGGACGGTCATCGTCTACGTCGGCATGACGCTCGCCCTGGCCCTCGTCCCGGCCGGGATGGCCGAGGGCCCGGACGGCACGATCAGGCCCTTCGCGAGCTGGCTTGCCGTCCTGCCCTTCGCGGCCTCGGCGATCCTCGTGCAGAGCGCTGCCGAAGAGCTGATCTTTCGCGGTTACATGATGCAGGAGCTCTTCTCGCGGTTCCGCTCGCGCTGGATCTGGCTGGGCGTGCCGGCGCTGCTTTTCGGGTCGGTGCATTTCGTGAACGGGTCGGGCGCGGCGGACGGGCTGTTCTACGCGATCTGGGCGGCAGCGCTCGGGCTTGCCTGCGGGGATCTCGTGGCGCGCACCGGGTCGATCGGTGCGGCAATCGGGCTGCACTGGGTGAACAACATCTTCGCGATGCTCTTCTTCGGCACCGAGGATGCGGTGGATAGCGGCTATGCCCTGTTCCTTGCACCGGCCGAACCTTCGGTGGCGCCGGGCCCCGGCATCGCCACGTTCTTCACCGGCCAAACCCTTCTGGACCTGGCGCTCGCGCTCGTCTGGGTGGGCAACCTGTGGCTCGGCGCGCGGATCGCGTTGCGCAGGTAGCTGCCGCCGTCGATTGCATTCCGCGGGTTCGGGCCCTATTTCGGGGCGAAACACGACCGGGAACCGCGATGAACTGGATCACCAACTACGTCCGGCCGAAAATCGGCTCGTTGTTCAATCGGCGCGAGGTGCCCGAGAACCTGTGGACCAAGTGCGACGAATGCGGCTCGATGCTGTTCCATCGAGAACTGGCCGAGAACCTGCAGGTCTGCACCAAGTGCGGGCATCACATGCCGATCACGCCCCGCGCCCGGTTCGAGGCGCTGTTCGACGGCGGCGCTTTCGCCACCGTGCCGGTCGAGCAGCCGGTGACCGACCCGCTGCATTTCCGCGATCAGAAGAAGTACCCCGACCGCCTGCGCGCCGCACAGCGCAAGACCGGCGAGCCCGAGGCGATGCTTGTGGCCGAGGGCGAGATGGGCGGCGTGCCCATCGTCGCCGCCGGGCAGGACTTCTCGTTCATGGGCGGCTCGATGGGGATGTATGTCGGCAACGCCATCCTCGCCGCCGCCACCCGCGCGGTCGAGCTGAAGCGCCCGATGATCCTGTTCTCGGCCGCCGGTGGCGCGCGGATGCAGGAAGGAATCCTGTCCCTCATGCAGATGCCCCGCACCACCGTCGCGGTCGAGATGCTGCGCGAGGCCGGGCTGCCCTACATCGTGGTGCTGACCCACCCGACGACAGGCGGCGTCACCGCATCTTACGCGATGCTGGGCGACGTCCAGATCGCCGAGCCGAACGCGCTGATCTGCTTCGCCGGCCCCCGCGTCATCGAGCAGACCATCCGCGAGAAACTGCCCGAGGGGTTCCAGCGCGCCGAGTACCTGCTGGACCACGGGATGCTCGACCGGGTCACCGACCGGCGCGCGCTGAAGGACGAACTGACGGGCGTGCTGCGGATGCTGACTCACATGCCCGCCCCGGTGCGCGGCGACCTGCCCGCGCCGAACACGGCGACCGAGGGCGCGAGCGCGATCCAGCCGCCCGCGACCGCCGAAAGCTGACGGCTTGAACGCCGGGAAGAAGCGGGCATGATCTCGGACGCGATCCTTGCGCGCCTGATGGGGTTGCACCCCAAGATCATCGACCTGACGCTCGACCGGATGTGGCGGGTGCTCGACGCGCTCGGCAGTCCGCAGGACCGGCTGCCCCCGGTGATTCACATCGCCGGCACCAACGGCAAGGGGTCAACTCAGGCGATGATCCGCGCCGGGCTCGATGCGCGGGGTGACCGCGTCCACGCCTATACCTCGCCCCATCTTGCACGGTTCCACGAGCGCATCCGGCTTGCCGGTGAACTGATCTCCGAAGACGCGTTGTCCGACCTGCTGGACGAGGTCGAGACCGCCAATGCCGGCCAGCCGATCACTTTTTTCGAGGTCACGACGGCCGCCGCGCTGCTGGCCTTCGCCCGGACGCCGGCCGAGTGGACGCTGCTCGAGGTGGGGCTCGGCGGTCGACTGGACGCAACGAACGTGATGACGCCGGCGCTGTCGATCATCACGCCGGTCTCGATCGACCACCAGCAGTACCTGGGCGAGACCTTGCCCGAGATCGCGGGCGAGAAGGCGGGCATCTTCAAGCGCCTGACGCCCGCCGTGATCGGCCCGCAGGAAGAGCCTGCGCTCGACGTGATCGAGGATCGGCTGGGAGCGCTTGGCTGCCCCGCCCTGATCCACGGCCAGCACTGGCACGTCTGGGAAGAACGCGGGCGGCTGGTGTTCCAGGACGAGCGCGGCCTTCTGGACCTGCCCCTGCCGGCCTTGCCCGGCGTCCATCAGATCGAGAACGCGGGCACCGCTCTTGCGGCCCTGCGCCACCTGGGCGCAGACGAGGCCGCTTGCGAGGCTGCGGTTACGCGCCCTTATTGGCCCGCCCGGATGCAGCGCCTGCGAGAAGGGCCGCTGGTCTATGCGGCGGGCGGTGCCGAACTGTGGCTCGACGGCGGGCACAATCCGGCGGCGGGACAGGTGGTGGCCGCGACCCTTGCAGCGATGCCGGTGCGCGATACGCATGTGATCTGCGGGATGCTGAACACCAAGGACGTGGACGGTTTCCTACGGCCGCTCGCCGGGGTGGCCAACAGCCTGACCGCCGTTTCGATACCCGGCGAGGCGAACACGCTGTCTGCAGACGACACCGCTGCGGCGGCCGAGGCGGCCGGATTCGCCGCCGGCACAGCGCCCAGCGTCATGGCGGCAGTCGAACGGATTGCAGAGGGCGCGCCCGGCGCCCGCATCCTGATCTGCGGCTCGCTATATCTAGCGGGGCGGGTGCTGCAGGAGAACGGCTAGGCCTTCTTGCCCCAGTCCTCGGATTGCATCTCGTGAAGGCGTGAGGCGGTGCGCTCGAATTCGAACGCGCCCGTGCCCTCGGCATACAGCGCCTCGGGCCGGTCGGCGGCGGACATGATCAGCCGTGTGCGGGCTTCGTAAAGTGCGTCGATAAGGGTGACGAAGCGCTTGGCTTCGTTGTAGTTCTCGGCGCCCAGCCGCGGCACGTCTTCAAGCATCAGCACCCGCACCCGTTCGGCCAGCGCGAGGTAGTCGGCTGCGCCAAGCGGGCGGCCGCAAAGCTCCCAGAATCCTGCGCGGGCAACTCCGGCGGCAAAGCGCGGCACCTCGACCGTGCGGCCGGTAACCTCGAGGCGCAGCGTCTCGGCCTCGGCGCCGCCGGTGAGGCGGTCCCACAGCGCATCTATCCCTTTGCGGGCACGGGCATCGGCGGGCGTGAAATACAGCTCGGCCCCGGCGATCCGATCCTGCCGCCAGTCACGAGGCGACGCGAGCTCGACCACCTTCATCCGCTCTTTCAAAAGGTCGATGAAGGGAAGGAACAGGTTCCGGTTCAGCCCGTCCTTGTAGAGGTCGTCCGGCGGCCGGTTCGATGTCGTCACGACGGTCACGCCTTGTTCGAACAGCCGCTCGAACAGGCGGCCGACGATCATCGCGTCGGTGATGTCGCCGATCTGCATTTCGTCGAGGCACAGAAGGCGCAGACCGACGGCGATGTCGTCCGCAACCGGCTTGATCGCATCGTCGACGCCCTGCTTGCGCGCCCGGCCGATGGCGGCGTGGGTCTCCTGCATGAAGCCGTGGAAGTGAACGCGGCGCTGGCCACCGGCGACCTCGACCCGGCGGGCGAACAGGTCCATCAGCATCGACTTGCCGCGTCCGACCCCGCCCCAGAGGTACAGGCCCCGGGGCGCCTCGGGAGCCTTGCGACCGAAGAAGCCGCGGCGCGTGGGCTTTTCGGCAAGCGCCTGCGACAGGCGCGTGAACTCGGGCAGGACGGCTTCTTGCGCCGGGTCGGGCTCGATCCGGCCGGCGGCCACCTCTTCGGCGTAGATGTCTTCGAAACGCTCCATGATCCGGGATTAGAGCGTGCCCCGGTGGAAGGAAAGAGCGCCGGGCAGGTCACGACCCCATGATCGGCTGACCGCGATCTGGACGGCTGTGCCTCATGTGTTATCTCGGCAGCATGGACTGGACGCTCTTTCTCCTCTTTCTGCTGGCCTGCGCGGGGGCTGCGGCGACCGGCGTGCTGTTTCAGCCGGGCAAGTGGTACGAGACGCTCGCGAAACCCGGTTTCACCCCGCCGAACCGGGCGTTCCCGGTCGTGTGGACGGTGCTCTACATCCTGATTGCCCTGGCCGCCGCGCGTGTCGCGCCCGAGGACGGATCGGGCCTCGCCATGGGCTTCTTTGCCGCGCAGTTGGCCTTCAACGCGGTCTGGACGCCGGTCTTTTTTGGACTGCACAAGATGAAGACGGGACTCGTCATCATGGGGATCCTGTGGCTCGCCGTCGCCGGGACGCTTTGGCAGTTCTGGCAGATCGACGTGATCGCCGGCCTGATGTTCGTTCCCTACCTCGCCTGGGTCAGCGTCGCCTTCGCCCTGAACGCCTCGGTCTGGCGGCTGAACCCGGAGCGGGCCGCCGCCCGCTGAACCACCCTTCCACGATCCAGAGACATCTGCCCTGCACATGACCAAACTGACCGCGCTCCTGCGTACCGCCCTCGGGACCATGGTGATCCTGACGCTCCTCGCGCTTGGACCCGCTGGCGCGCAGGAGGTGGCCGCCGAAGTCGAAGGTGAGGCTGCGGCCGAGCAGAGCACCGTCGATCTGCTGATCAACGTGCTCGAGGATGACACGGCGCGGGCGGAACTGCTGGATCGCCTGCGCCGGGCGCAGGACGCGGGAGACGGCGATACCCCGGCAGACAACGCGGTCGAGCTTCTGGCGGGCGAGGACGCCGCACCATCCGAGATCCTGTCGTTCGGCCGGCGCATCGCGATCGTCACCCAAGGGGCCGCCGAGGGGCTGGCCAATCGCGTGACGTCGGTTTGGGACCGGCTTCAGCGGGCGCCCGACGTTCTGGGCGGGCTCGGAGGGTTGTCGCTTGCCATCGTTCTGCAGACGGTGGGCGAACTGCTTCTGGTGATCGTCGCAACTGTCGCCGTCTTCCTCGTGCTGAGGGGCATGGCCAAGCAGCTCTACGGTCGGATGGGCCGCGCGACGCACGAGGCCACGGCCGCCCGGACAATCGGCCTATGGCTGCTGTCGGCGCTGATCGACTTGGCGATCGTGATCGTCGCCTGGGCCGCAGGCTACCTGATCGCGCTGCTGGCACTGGGCGATTTCGGCACCATCGGCATTCGCCAGACGCTGTATCTCAACGCGTTCCTGCTGGTGGAACTGGTGAAGGTCGGGGTGCGACTGGTGCTGTCACCCTCGGCGCCCGAAATGCGGCTCTTGCCGATGGGTAACCGGGCGGCCAAGGGCACGACGCGGGCCGTTAATGCCATCGTCAGCATAGCCGGCTATGGGCAGCTGCTGGTCGTGCCCATCGTGAACGCCCAGACCGGGCGGGTCGCCGGGTCGGCCGTCACCGCCCTGATCGCGCTGATCGTGCTGGGAATCGCCGTGCTGATGGTCCTGCGCAACCGCCAGAGGCTGGCGAACTGGATGATCGGAGAGGACGGCATCGTTCGTTCCACCGGCTCGCTCGGATGGCTGGCGCGGCACTGGCACTGGCCGGTGCTGCTGTATCTCTTTGCGATGTTCATCGTGGTGATGATCAGCCCGCCGAACCTCGTGTTCCAGTCGTTGCTCACTTCGGGGCAGGTGGTGCTGGTGGTGCTGGCCGGCATCGCGCTGTCGACCTTCCTCAGCCGGGTCATGGCGCGGGGAATCGTGGTGCCCGACGACGTGCGCGCGCGACTTCCCCTGCTCGAGACGCGGCTCAACCGGTTCATCCCGAAGGCGCTGTTCGTCCTGCGGCTGGTGATCGTGGTCTTCGTGGTGCTCTTCGCGCTCGACGCGATCAACATCGTCAGCCTGGGCGTGTGGCTGGCCAGCGAGATCGGGTTACGCCTGACGGGGATGTTCATCTCGGTCGCGCTGATCCTGATCGCGGCCTTCGCCATCTGGGTGGCGATGACGTCCTACGTCGATTACCGGCTGAACCCTGAATACGGCCAGATCGCCACGGCGCGCGAACGCACGCTGCTGACGCTGGCCCGGAACGCCGCGACGATCGCGCTCTTGCTGATCACGCTCATGTTCGTCCTGTCCGAGATCGGGCTGAACATCGGACCGCTTCTGGCCTCGGCCGGTGTGCTGGGCCTCGCGATCGGCTTTGGCGCACAGAAGATGGTGCAGGACATCATCACCGGCGTGTTCATCCAGTTCGAGAACGCGATGAACGTGGGTGACATCGTGACCGCCGGCGGGACGACCGGCGTGGTCGAGCGTCTGACCATCCGCTCGGTCAGCCTGCGCGACCTGTCGGGCGTGTTTCATATCGTGCCGTTCTCGTCGGTGGACATGGTGGCCAACTTCACCAAGGAGTTCGCCCACTACGTCTGCGACATGGGCGTCGCGTATCGTGAAAACGTGGATGACGTGAAAGCTGCCATGTTCGACGCCTTCGAAGAAATGCGTGCCGATCCCGAGCTGGGTCCGCTGATCATGGACGACATGGAGTGGTTCGGCGTCGAGAAACTCGCCGACAGCGCGGTGATCGTGCGGACGCGCATCAAGTGCGTGCCGCCCAACCAGTGGACCATCGGCCGGCGTTATCTCGAGATCTGCAAGCGCGTCTTCGACGCCCGTGGAATCGAAATTCCGTTCCCCCACCGGACGCTCTACCTGGGCGAAGCCAAGGACGGCACGACTCAGACGCTCCACGTCAGCGCCCGCCAGCAGGCGGAGCGCGAGGTCGCTCACACCGGGCCCGACCCTCGCGGTGCGCTGCCTGCGCAGGACGAGCCGACGGGCGATGCGGACACCTGACGGAGAGCTTCAGCGTCGTCAGCCGTCATCCTGTTGTCGCAAAGCCGGTAGATGCCGTCTGCCTCATGCCGCGGCGGATGCGGGCACGCGGGAGCTGGCACAATATCATGGCCCTGTTGCTGGCGTTTGCGCAATGGCAGCGGCGCCTGCCGTCGCGCAGCTGAGGCATACGACAGACGCCGCCAGAGACTCGTTTCCGCGCGCGACGTGGATGCCAAGGGCGCGTCGGATCGCGCCCTTGGCCTCATTGCAGCACTGTCGGAAACCACAGCGTGAAGGCCGGAAACGCGATGAGGATGCTGACCCGCACGATCTCGGCCCCGAAGAACGGCATGACGCCCTTGAAGGTCTCGATCATCGGGGTGTCCTTCGCCAGTGAGGAGATCACGAAGACATTCATCCCGACCGGCGGCGTGATGAGGCCGAGCTCCACCACGATGAGCGCGAGAATGCCGAACCAGATCTTGAGGTCTTCGGTGCTCATGCCATAGCCGGCGCCGTCCGCCATCTGATAGATCCCGCCGTTCACCTCGACGAGGACGGGCCAGAAGAACGGGATGATCAGAAGGATCATCGATAGCGAGTCCATCAGGCAACCCAGCAGGATGAGGGCCACCAGCAGCAGAATGAGCACCGTCATGGGCCCAAGGCCAGACGTCGCGACCCATTGCGCGGCTTCTTGCGGAAGGCCCGAGCGCGACATGAAGATCTTGAGAAGTTCGGCGCCCAGCAGGATCAGGTAGATCATGCCGGTCGTGGAGGCCGTCTCCAGCAGGGCCTCGCGCATGTCGGTCCAGTCGAGCTTGCGTTGCAGCAGCCCGAAGACGAGCACCAGCGCCACGCCGACCGCCGCGGCGGGCGTCGGATTGAAGAGGCCGACATAGATGCCGCCGATGACCAGGCCGAAGATGATCAGGACAGGTATCATGCCTACGGTCGCCGCGACGAATTCGGCGCGGCCGGGCGCGCCGCCCTTCGGTCCGGCGTCGGGGCTGATGGCCACGTAGATGGCGATCGTCAGGATGAACAGGATCACCGCTAGGATGCCCGGGATGAACGCGGCCATGAACATCGTGACGATGTTGGCCTCGACGATGATCGCATAGATGATGAGCACGACGGACGGCGGGATGAGGATTCCCAGCACGCCGCCGGCGGCGAGCGTGCCGGTCGCGAGAGCGCCCGAATACTTGTATCGCCGCAACTCGGGCAGGGCGACCTTGCCCATGGTGGAAGCCGTCGCCAACGAAGAGCCGCACACCGCTCCGAAGCCTGCGCAACCTGCGATGGCGGCCATCGCGGTGCCACCTGGCATCCATCCGAGCCACGCATTCGCGGCGCGGAACAGGGCCTGCGACAGGCCCGTCTTCGAGGCGATGGCGCCCATCAGGACGAACATCGGCACGACCGAAAGATCGTAGATCGAGAACTGCCCGTAGGCGAGTGTCTTGAGCTGGCTCAGGACCAGGACGGGACCGTTGATGATCATCGTGCCGATGCCACCGACGAGGATCATCGCGTACGCAATCGGCATCCGGATCGCGATGAGCAGAATGAGGGCGGCAAACCCGCCGAGGCCGAGCTGAACCGCGTCAGACATGCCCGCCTCCGTTCTTCATGGCTGTGCCTTCTTCGACGATGGTTGCCAGCGCAGCCAGAACGAGAAGAGCGAGTGAAACGAGGATCACGGCGTAGGCGATCCAGTGCGGGATCTGCAGGATGGCGGTCGTGTAGTTGTAGGCCTTCTGGTCGAGCATCCCGAAATACATCCGCCAGATCAGGACCAGGGTGAACAGCAGGGCGACAATCCCGCCGAGCATGGTCAGGAACGCGACCCAGCGTGGCGACGCCGCCGAGGTAAAGATGTCCGCCGTCACGTTGGCGCCCACGACCTGGCAATAGGGAAGGAACGCGAAGGCCGCGATCGCGACGCCGATCTCCGTCAGTTCGAAGTCGCCGGGAAACGGGTGGCCGAACATCCCCCCGATCACCGAGGCCATGTTGACGACAACGACCGCCAGCAGAACCATACCGCCGATCAGCGCCCAGACGCTGACGACGCTTCGGACAGCAACGGTAAAACCGTTGCTGCCTTCGTGAACCGCGTGCGCCATCAGCGGGTCGCGTGCTCTTCCGTGGCCGCCCGGGCCTTTTCTACCAGCGCTGCACCATCGACGCCCTTGCCTTTGACGTCTTCGATCCAGCGGTCGACTACCGGACGCATCGCATCTTCGAACGCCTGCGTCTCTTCCTCGGCCAGCATGATGTGCGTGTTGCCGCTGTCGACAGCCACCTTGATGCCGAAGTCATCGACCCCACGCCAGATTTCGCCGACCTTGCTCGGCCAGTCGCCTTCAGAGGCCGTGCGGAACGCCTGCTTCACCTCCTCGGGAAGGCTGTCCCAGCGGGCCTTGTTCATCGAGACCTGGAAGGTCGTGTTGCCAAAGCGGGTCTCGTCGGCACCTTCGATCTGGTATTCCGTCTGCTCCTGGATCTTGAGCGGCGGGATGATCTCCCACGGAATGAAGGCGCCATCGACCACACCTTTCTGAAGTGCCGGCGGAAGCTCTGGGACGGGCATCGCGGCGGGCGAGGCGCCGAGGGCTTCGATGACCCAGGCGCCGGTCCGGGTCGGAATTCGCATCTTCTTGCCGTTCAGGTCTTCGGGTTTCCGGACTTCGGTGTCGCGCATGTGGATGGCCTGACCGGCGTGGACGTGCAGGAACATGACTTCCACGCCGCTGTATTCCTCCTTGAGGTCGCTCTCGAACAGATCCGCCATCGCCATGTTGGTTGCAGAAGGATCGTTCTTGTAGACGGTCGGCAGTTCGAAGACCTCGGTGCGCGGGAACAGGCCCGGAGTGTAGCCGTTCACCGTCCAGACCAGGTCCACGACCCCGTCACGCACCTGCGAGATCAACTCGGGCGGACGGCCGCCGAGCGTCATGTTGGGGAAGATCTCGATGCTGACCTTGCCGCCCGACGCTTCCTCTACTGCGTCAACCCAAGGCTGTAGCATCTCGGTCTGCGCAGGCGAGGTGGCACCAAGGAAGTGGTGCAGCTTGAACTGGTGTTCCTGCGCATGGGCCGCTCCCGCGCCCAGTGCGGCCAACCCGACCGCGAGTGCGGCAACGGCTGTTCTTCGATCGATCATGTGAGGTTCCTCCCTGAACACACTTATAGGGCCAAGGCGTTCGCCGTGGCCATTTTTCGCCCCGCCCGCCAGTCCGGGAGGCGGAGCGGAATATCAGAGCGCCCCGGCCGGCTCGATCGCGATGTTGAGCAGAACCTGGCGCTTTTCCTCCGTCGCCATGCGGATCGCGCGGTCGAGCGCGGCGGGCAGCTCAGAGCCCTGCACCACCGTCTCGGCATAGGCGCGGCTTGCCTCGGCGGTGCGTGTGAAATCGGGGCTCGGTTTCAGCGAGGTCATTGGGACCTCGTTCGACTTGGCGGCGTAGCCCCCGGAATAAAGCCCCTCAACGGAATGGCGCACGGCGCCCCATTCCTCGTTGTTGAGCACCAGCACGATGACGGGCAACTCCATCGCCTCCGCAACCTGGTGGCAGACGGTCGGGTTGGCGAACATGTAGCTGCCGTCACCCATTGTGGCGAAGATCAGGCGCTCGCGGTCGGCGAGCTGCGCGCCGAGGGCGGCCGGGAAGGCCCAGCCAAGGCCGCCCGAGTGGGGTTCCTGAAAGTAGCCAAGGTGCTGGTCCAGATCGAGCGGCATCAGTGGGCAGCCCAGCTCGTGAAAGACGCTGGCCTTGCGCCCCTTGATGGCACGGCCGAGGCACAGGCTGACCCAGTCCTTGGTCATCGGGCCGCGGTTGCCATCCTCGGCCGCCTTCACGACGGCCTCGCGGTTCCGGGCCGCGAGCGCCGAGATCCGCTCGCGCCGGGCTTCGATCGTGTCTTCATCGCGGCGCTGGTCCGCCATGGCGCGGGCGAGGGCGAGGATGCCAGGTCCCGTCTCGCCCACCAGCGTCACGTCGGCCCGGAAGTTGCGCACCGGTGTCCGCGCAAAGAGCGGGTCCGGCCCCATCTGGATGACCTTCACGTCCTCGCGCAACGTCACCTTGTCTGGCCACCAAGGCGCAAGGCTGTTAATCACAAGAACGACATCAGCCTCCGCCAGCAGCGTCTCGGGCGCAGCGCCGACCTGCATGGGATGCGAGAGCGGGACAGAGATCTGGTTGGCCCAGTAGTGGGAAAGCGGCAGGCCCCAATCCTGCACCAGGTCGGACAGGGCCTGGAAAGCCTCCTCGCTGCCGGCGCCGCGCTGGCTGATGATCAAGGGGTTCTTCGCTCCGGCAAGGAGTGCTGCGGCGCGTTTCAGCGAATCGGGATTCGGCGCGGCGGTGACGGGCGCCATGATCGATGGTTCGTCCAGCCCGGCAGACGGCGTCTGTTCGCACAGGACCTCGCGCGGCAGGCTCAGGTAGATCGGGCCTTTCGGCGTCGAGTTGGCGATCGCCCACCCTCGGTCGAAGAGCTCGGAGACCTGCTCGGGGAAGCGCAGCTCATAGTCCCACTTGGTCGTCTCGCGCACCAGCGCCGTCTGGTCGAACATCTCCTGCCCCCAGCCGATCGGGACGGTCCGTGCGCCAAAGCGGTCCTTTTCCGTCACGGGGGTGCGACCGGACATGAGCATCATCGGGATCTGATCGCACCAGGCGTTGATCGCGCCGGTGGCGCCGTTCGACAGGCCGACATTCGTGTGCAGCATGACCGACTGGATCCGGCCCGAGATCTGGTAATGGCCGTGCGCCATGCTGACCGCGGCCATCTCGTGCGGAACAGTCACGGCCGTCGGCAGATTCATTCCGCGATGCGTGGCCTCGATCAGGCCCTCGATGACCGGAGGAAAATCGGTCCCGGAATTGGCGAAGACATATTCGACGCCAAGCGCCTTGAGCTTTCCAAAGATCGCGCCGCCGGCCGTCACGGATCCCTTGTCGTGGTCTTTTGCCATGTGACCTCAGCTTGTGCTTTGGAGGGCGGTGCCGCGCAGCCGAAGGCGCTTTGCCGATGCGGTGTTGTTTTCCAACGCTCCCTCCGATATCTTAATTTGTAAGATATTTATCTTGAGGATGAACGTGAGTGGCGCTTGCGTCAAGCCCCCGCGGGGGCCGGGTCGGCGCTGAGCGTCCAGTTTGAGAGGACCGCATGAGCACACCACTCAATGGCTCTGTCCTGAAGGCGTTCGCAATCCTGCGAATGATCACGCATGATCGACCGGAGATTTCGGCGATGGCGGTTTCTAAAGAACTGGGGATGACGCACGCGACCGCGCACAGGCTGCTTCTGTCATTGGAAGAAGCCGGGGCCGTGGTATCGTACCGGCGGGGGTATTTTTCGCTCGGGTCGGTCATACAGGAGTTGGGCGCCGTGGCCGAGGCGTCGAACCAGGTAGTCGCGCACCTTCGCCCCATCATTGCGGAACTTGCGCTCGAGCTGAACGAGTCCGTCATGGTCTGCCGCATGGGCCGAAGAGGCCCGACCTGCATCGCAGTGGCGGCATCCAGCCGGCCGATCTCGGTCAACATCAGCGTCGGAACCGTCTTGCCCATGACGAGCACGGCCCAGGGCAAGCTTTGGCTGGCCGCGATGGCCCCCGCGGAGCGCGCGCAGTGGCTGGAGGATGGCCTCACGAGCGAAGCGCTCGGCCTCGACGGAATCCGCGCCGCGGGTTACGCGCGCAACCGTGGCGAAAACGAGCCCGATATCGGCGCTCTTTCCGTGCCGGTAAAGGGTCGCAGCGGCGAGGTTGTCCTGACGCTCAGCACCTTTGGCATGGTGAGCCGGTTCGATGACGAAATGGTCGAGCGGACATTGACCAAGCTGCTGACCACCGCCGGGAAAATCAGGCCGTGAGACTCGTTGTGGTGCAAGGCCACAGCCCGTCTGAAGAGGTGAGAAGATGAAGGTTGCCATACTGGGTGCGGGCGCATTGGGCGGGGTCATCGGTGCCGAGCTCTACAGATCCGGCCTCGACGTCGTCTTGCTCGACACTGATCAGGCGCATCTCGGCGCCATCCGCGAGCGGGGACTGCGCGTCGATTGGGACGATCGTACCGAGCATCTGATGATCCCGGCGATGCAGCCCGCGGAGGCGCCGGACCTCGATCTGGTGATCCTGTTGACCAAGACCCTGCATTCCATTCCCGCGCTGGAGGCCGTCAGGCGGCAGATCAATGCGGGCGCTTGCGTGCTGACCCTGCAGAACGGCTTGGGCAACGTGGAAAGGGTGCTGTCGGTGGTCCCGCCGGGTCAGGTTCTGTTCGGCTGCACGATGACGCCCGGCGACTTGCGCGGACCCGGCCATGTCGCCAGCCACGGCATGGCCTATACCCCTTTCAACGCGATCGAGGAGCATGGGCCTGCTGCCGGCCTGGCAGGTGAGCTGGAGAGAGGCGGCATGACGCAGGCGCCTGCCGCCGAGGCCCAGATCTGGCAGAAGGCCGCCTTCAACTGCGCGATGAATGCGGCGGCCGTGCTGGGGCAGGGCACGGTCGCCGACATCGCAAGGTTCGTGGGCCAGTCGATGGCAGAGCGAATCGCGGAGGAGGTGCTGCGTGTGGGCGAGTGCGAGGGCGTCCAGACCGACCGCGAGGCAGTCGCCAAGCAGATCGCCTTCGCTCTTGAGGCGCACGGGGCGCACAAAGCCTCGATGTTGCAGGACATGGAAGCCGGCCGGCGCACGGAAATCGAGGCGCTCAACGGGTATGTTGCCAAGCGAGGAGTGGAGCTGGGCGTGGAGGTTCCGCTGAACACTCTTCTCGCTGCACTGGTCCGGATGAGGGAAGCTCAGCTGGCATGACTGCCCCGACGAACCGGCCGTGAGCGGCCTGACGTGACGCCAGATCAGGACGGCGGGAAGGGCGCCAGGCGTCCCGCGGCGGGCATGGATACGCAACGTCGATGCGCGCTAGGGCAAGAAGCCGTCAGCAGGAAAGGACTAGAGGGCGTCTCGGTCTCGACTGACCCGGCGCACTCAGGGTACCAGCCGGAGACTGGCGCGCTTTGCAAAAAGTCGATCAAGCGATGATCGAATCTGAGCAGGGCTGCACAAAATTCCTACAAAACTCTTGCAGGATTGATCTCATTGCGTCATCCATAGACTGTCAGGCGAGAGCGGAGCGCCAGATGGGGAGGGAGCATGGAGGAGAATCGCCGTCATCAAGCCGTCCTCGAGGCGTTGCGCGAGCGTCCGTTCCTTTCGGTGAACGAGTTGAAGGATCTGGTGGGTGCCTCGGCGGCTACCGTGCGCCGCGACATCGAGAAGCTGGCCGGGGCAGGACGCGCCAACAAGGTCTATGGTGGCGTGACCGCACTGGACGGCGCGCATCAGCATCGCCCTGTCGCTCTTCCCTTCGCCGACAACCGCGACATTGCCGTCGACGCGAAGCGGGCGATCGCCGCGGCGGCTGCGGAACTGGTTCGCGACGGCAGCCAGATCATCGTCCACGCCGGATCGACCTGCTTCCACTTCGGCGTTCGCATAGCGGACCGAAACGTCCGGGTCGCCACACATTCCATGCCGCTCGCCGCTTACCTGGGCGAGTACGGAACGTGCCAGGTCATCGTCGGCGGCGGCGATCTGCACCGGGAACCTGGGCTGCTCTATCAGTCGCGGGGCCTCGATACCGACTTCTTCGCCCAGCAGTTCTTTGTCGGCGCTCTTGGCGTCAGCGCTAACGGCATCCTCGAGTCGCACCCGCTTCTCGTGAAGTTCGTGCAGCACTTCGCCGAGAGGGCGAACGAGGTGATCTTGCTGGTCGACAGCCGCAAGTTCGAGGAGCGGCCCCCGTCGGTGGCACTTCCGCTATGGCGCGTGGCGCGAATCGTCACCGATAGCGGGCTGAGCGAAGCGCATCGCCAGATGATCGAAGATGCGGGCGTGCAATTGACCATCGCCGATCCGGAGGTACGACTATGACCGCTGACGTTCCCATGCTGGAGATGCGCAACATCTCCAAGACGTTCGGCACGGTCAGGGCGCTGCAGGACGTATCGCTGCGCGCCTATGGGGGCGAGGTTCACTCGCTGATGGGCGAGAACGGGGCCGGCAAGTCGACCTTGATGAAGGTGCTTTCCGGCGCCCACGCGCCGGATGCGGGTGGCGAGGTCCTGGTGGACGGCGAGCCGATCCCGCTGGGCGACCCGAAGCAGTCGAAAGCCCGCGGCGTGGCCGTCATCTATCAGGAGCTGACGCTGGCTCCGAACCTGTCCGTGGCGCAGAACGTGTTTCTCGGTGCCGAGCCGCACAAGGGCGGTGTCGTCGCCCGCCGCACAATGCTCGAACGCACGCAGCCCATTCTCGACCGGCTCGGCGTCACGTTCGATGCCGATACGAAGGTTTCCCGCCTGTCGCTGGGCGAGCGGCAACTCGTTGAAATCGCTCGTGCCATGTCCACGGATGCCAAGATCATCGTCATGGACGAGCCGACGACGTCGCTTTCGGAACGAGAGACTGAAAAGCTCTTCGACGTCATTGCGGGATTGAAGCGCCACGGGATCGCCGTCGTCTACATCAGCCATCGCATGGACGAGATCTATCAGCTGTCGAATCGCTGCTCGGTGCTGCGCGACGGCACCTTCGTCGGCACGCTGGAAAAGGACGAGATTGAGGCCGACCGCCTGGTTTCGATGATGGTCGGTCGGGACGTGTCGAGCTTCTATAAGAAGGAGCACGCAACCCATGAAGGTGCGCGCGAGACGGTCATGTGCGTCGAGGACGTCGCCGACGGCGTCAAGGTCAAGGGCTGTTCGTTCGAAGTTGCCCGCGGCGAGGTCTTGGGGATCGCCGGGCTCGTGGGGTCGGGCCGAACCGAGCTTCTGCGGCTGATCTATGGCGCGGACCCTGCCGTATCGGGGCGGGTCTGGCTTGAGGGGAAGGATGTCACGCCCCGCTCGCCGCGCGACGCGCTCCACCATGGCATCGCCTATCTGACCGAAGACCGCAAGGAACTGGGCCTTTTCCTCGACATGACCCTGTCGGACAACATCAGCATGGCCGTGGCCGAAGAGGACGCGGGTGCCGGCGGAATGCGCAATTTCGGAGCAGCGGCCCGGCGGGCGCGAGGCGCACTTGAGGCTCTGAGCATCCGCGCCCCGTCGGCGCGGGTCAACGCCGGTTCCCTGTCGGGGGGCAACCAGCAAAAGGTGTTGCTTGCTCGCCTGCTCGAGGCACAGCCGAAGGTGCTGATGCTCGACGAGCCGACGCGGGGCGTCGACGTGGGTGCCAAGTCGGAAATCTACCGCTTGATCGACGAGCTCGCCCGCGAGGGGTTGGCCATCGTCGTGGTATCGAGCGAACTGCCCGAGATCATCGGCATCTCGGATCGCTGCCTCGTCATGCGGGAAGGAGAGATCGCGGGCGAGATTTCGGCGGCGCCGGGTCGCCCCATCGAGCAGACGGCCATCATGGCCCTGTCCACCGGCGCAAAGGCCGGGACAAGGGCGGAAACGCGCCCCAAGATCGCAGAGAAGGAAGGCCTATGACCGACAACACAACGTCCTCGAGCGGCAGCAAGCGCGCAATGCTGAGGACCTTGATCATGGCGCTCGGCATGTTGCCCGTCCTGATCCTGCTGGCGATCGGTTTCGAGGTCCTGAGCGGCAAGTTTCTCACCGTGAACAACATTTCGATCGTGATGCAGCAGGCGTCGATCAACATCGTCCTGGCCGCCGGCATGACCTTCGTCATCCTGACCGGCGGGATCGACCTTTCCGTGGGTTCGATCCTGGCGGCCTCTGCCGTGGGGGCTGTCACCGTCTCGCTGATCGACGGTTACGGCATGATGGGTATCCCGGTCGGTTTGGTGCTGGGACTTGCCTTCGGCCTGGTCAACGGCGTCCTGATCGCGTTCATGAAGCTGCCGCCGTTCATCGTCACGCTTGGCTCGCTGACTGCGGTACGGGGTATCGCGCGTCTCATGGGCGATGATACCACCGTCTTCAATTCCGACCTTCCCTTTGCCTTCATCGGCAACGGCGACTTCCTGGGTGTTCCGTGGCTCGCGATCATCGCCTTGGGGGTGATCCTGCTGTCCTGGTTCATCCTGCGGGCCACCGTTCTCGGCACGTGGATCTACGCGGTCGGGGGCAATCAGGAAGCCGCGCGGCTGACCGGGATCAAGGTCTGGCTTGTCCTGATGTTCGTCTACGGGTTTTCGGGCCTGATGTCGGGGCTTGGCGGCGTGATGTCGTCGGCGCGCCTCTACGCCGCGAACGGCCTGCAGCTTGGGCAGGCCTACGAGCTCGACGCGATCGCGGCCGTCATCCTCGGCGGCACCAGCCTGATCGGCGGCATCGGCTCGATCTGGGGCACGCTGGTCGGGGCGCTGATCATCGCCGTGCTCTCGAACGGCCTGATCCTGACCGGCGTGTCGGACATCTGGCAATACATCATCAAGGGCCTCGTCATCATCGGCGCCGTCGCGCTCGACCGCTACCGGATCAAGAGCGGCGCCCGGACCTGAGCACTGTACACCAAAACGCAACCTGGAGGAGAAACCGATGCGTATACTAGGAAAGCTTGCCCTCGGCAGCGCCATGGCCGTCGGCCTGGCGGCCACGGCCTCGGCACAAGAAGAGAAGACGCTCGAGAGCGTCGGCATCTCGGTCGGCCTGCTCGGCAACCCGTTCTTCGTCGCAACGATCGAAGGCATCACGGACGCCGCGAAAGAGATCAATCCTGACGTGGAAATCACGTCGGTCTCGGCGGATTACGACCTCAACAAGCAGGTGAGCCAGATCGACAACTTCGTCGCGTCCGGCGTCGACATCATCATGCTGAACGCGGTCGACGACAGCGCCATTGCGCCCGCTGTGAAGCGCGCCAAGGAGGCCGGCGTCACCGTGGCCGCATTCGACGTGTCCGCACCCGGTGCCGAAGTGACGGTGATGACGGATAACGTCGCCGCCGGCACGATTGCCTGCGAATACATCGTCGACCAGCTCGGTGGTGAGGGTAACGTCGCGATCATCAAGGGGCCGTCCTCGTCATCGCTGAACGACCGCTTCAAGGGCTGCTCGGACGTGTTCGCCGCGGCCGACGGGATCACCGTCGTCTCGGACGATCAGAACGGCATGGCCTCGCGAGACGGCGGGCTTGAAGTCATGCAGGGTCTCCTGACCCGGTTCGACGACCTCGATGCCGTGTTCGGCGCCAACGATCCGATGGCCCTGGGCGCTCAGCTGGCGGCCCGACAGCTCGATCGCACGGACATCATCATCACTGGTGTGGACGGCGCACCCGACACCGAAGAGGCGTTGCAGACCGAGGGGTCGCTTCTCAAGGCCTCCGCAAGCCAGGATCCCTACGGCATGGCGGCCGAGGCCATGCGTCTTGCCCACGACGTGTTCCAGGGTAACCCGCCCGAGGAAGACACCGTCCTGATCCAACCGGAGCTGATTACCGCCGAGAACGTGGACGAGTATCAGGGCTGGACCGCCGAGCGCTGAACGAAGGGCCTGCGCCGCTTGCCGGCGGCGCAGGCCGCACCAACGACGAAAGGGTGTCAAAATGGACCTTGCCGAACTCAAGGCAGCCGTCTGCGAGGCCAACCTCGCCACAGTGCAAACCGGGCTGGTGATGGCGACCTTCGGCAATGCCAGCGGTGTCGACCGCGAAACCGGAATCGTCGCAATCAAGCCGAGCGGCGTGCCCTACGACAGCATGACCTCCGATGACATGGTCGCCGTGCGCCTCGACGGCTCGGTCATCGACAACCATTACAAGCCGTCGTCCGACCTCGACACGCATCTGTTGCTGTATCGCGCCTTCGACGGCGTGGGTGGCGTTGTGCACACCCATTCGACATTCGCCACGATCTTTGCGCAGGCGCTGACGCCCATTCCGTGCTTTGGCACGACCCATGCCGATTATTTCCGCGGCACCGTTCCGGTGACACGGCACCTCACGGAGGCCGAAATCGCCGAGAGCTATGTCGCCTCGACCGGCCAAGCCATCGTCGACAGCTTTGCTGAACGCGATCCGATGGAGGTTCCCGCGGCCCTGGTCGCCGGCCATGGCCCATTTGCCTGGGGCCGGACCCCGGCCGAGGCGGCGATGAACGCCCATATCCTTGAGGAATGCGCCCGGATGGCGTGGTACTCGCTGCAACTTCGTCCTGATCTCGAAAGCCTGCCGGTTGCGCTCCGGGATCGTCATTTTTTGCGCAAGCATGGCCAAGCTGCAACCTACGGACAGGAGACGCCCGCATGACCATCATCGCAGGCGCAGATTTCGGAACGCTCAGCGTCCGCGTCACCCTTATGGAAACCGAGACCGGCGCAACCCTCGGCACGGGGATCGGGGAGTATCCGCTGAAGCGCTCGACGGCGGAGCCTCTGGCCGCGAAGCAATCCCACGACGACCATATGTCCGCCCTGTCCACCGCCATGAGCCGGGCCATCGCGGCCGCGGGGATCGAGGGCACCGATATCGCCGCATTCGCCGCCGACACGACGGGATCGAGCGTGGTCATGGTGGATGCTGACCTCGTGCCGCTCGACGACTATTACCTGTGGTGTGACCACACCGCCCATGTCGAAGCCGAAGAGATCACGCGTGTGGCTCATGAGGAGGGCCTCGAGGCAATCCGTTGGTGCGGCGGCGTTTACTCGCACGAATGGGGTTACGCCAAGCTTCTGCACTTCTTGCGCCACAACCCCGACAAGCGTGACCGCGTGGCGACAGCGCTCGAGCATTGCGACATGCTGGTGGCCACTCTGACCGGCGCCACGGTCGACGATCTTCCGCGATCGGTCTGCGCAATGGGCCACAAGTGGATGTGGGGCGAGGCCTGGGGCGGACTGCCTGCACAGGACTTCCTTTCCCGCGTCGATCCTCTCCTCAACGGGATCAACGCGAAGCTCGGCGGGCGCTATGGGACGTCGGACCAAATTGCAGGCTACCTGACCGAGGAGTGGGCGGCAAAGCTGGGCCTCCGTCCCGGCATCCCGATCCCGTTCGGCGCCTTCGACTCGCACTGGGATGCCATCGCGTGCGGGTGCGGACCGGGCGACCTCGTCAACGTGGTCGGCACCTCCACATGCATGATCTCGATCGCCCCTCTGGGCATCGAGCCTGTGCCCGGGATTTGCGGCGCCGTGCCAGGAAGCGTGGTGCCGGGGCAGATTGGCGTCGAAGCCGGACAATCGGCCACCGGCGATATTTTCGATGCGATTGCGACTCGCGCCGGATCGGACGTGGCGACGCTGTCGGCCGGGTTCGATGGCCGTGGGCCGGGTTCGACCGGGCTCCTGCGCATGGTCTGGGACAACGGGGATCGCACGATCCTCGTGCGCTCGGACCTGGGCGGCATTACGCTGGGCTGGGACTTGCACCACACCGCTGCTGACGAACTCCACGCGGCCATCGAAGGTATGGCGATGCACGTTCGCCTGATCATCGATCGGATCAAAGAGAACGGCGTTGTCGTGAATCGCGTCATGAACGGCGGCGGAATTCCGCAGAAGAACAGCGCTCTGAACCAGATCTACGCCGACGTTCTCGGGACCGAGGTGCATGTCCCGCGACAGTCACCGACCGGAGTCGGCGCCTGCATATTTGCAGCGCTCGCAGCGGATCTCTTCGATGATTACGGGGCTGCGCAGGCACGGCTTGCTCCCCCGCACCGTGTCTACTCGCCGCGTGCCGAGGGGACGGACGCCTATGATCGGCTCTATGCCCTGTTTCGATCGGTCTATTTCGCCTTCGGCAAGGGAGAGAAATTGGACCTGGGAACCGTTCTACCGGAGCTGCGGGCGTTTCGGCAGGGAGTTTGATGTGGCACTCAAGCGACGAGGCATCGGCGAGAGGACGACCGAGCAGCTGGTGCCTTACCGACTCCCGGATCAATTCCTGATCGGAGCATCTCACTAACCCGCGGACACAGGAGCACGCATGAAGCGCTCGCAGATAAACGCCAACATCGCTCAAGCTGAAGAGGACTTCGCCAAGGTCGGATTTGCGCTTCCGTCCTTCGCCAGCTGGACGCTTGAAGACTGGGAAAAGCAAGGAGATGCCGCGCGCTACCTGATCGAGGCGGGGCACGGGTGGGACATCACCGACTTCGGCGGAGACGAATTCGACGCGAAGGGTCTGCTGCTATTCACGCTCCGCAACGGCCTGCTGAGGGAAGCCGCCGGGAACAAGCCCTATGCGGAGAAGATCATGATCACCCGCAAGGACCAGCTGACGCCGATGCACCGCCACAACATCAAGGTCGAGGACATCATCGTCCGAAACTCTCTCGTTCCGGGTGCGCAGCTTGCGGTGAAGGTCCTGGGGAGCAACCCGGAGGGAAAATTGTCCCGGACCGGAAAGGTGAGGGTCTTCCTCGACGGCATCGCAGGCGAAGTCGATCCGGGAACCGTCATTAGGCTGTCTCCCGGCGAAAGCATCACGCTGTTTCCCGACACCTTCCATTCATTCTGGGGCGATGGGGGCGACATGGTCGTCGGCGAGGTGTCTTCGGTAAATGACGACAAATCTGACAACGTCTTTGCCGAACCGCTTGCGCGTTTTTCGCCTGTCGAGGAGGACGAGGCGATCTACCGTCCTCTTGTGAACGATCATCCGGACTCCGCCGGCGGCTACTGAGGTGGTATAACGGGAGGGCGAGCTTGTGCGGCGTCGGTGAGGCGTCGAAAGCAGTTCCGGCCAAGTGACCGCGAGGTGCTGGACTATGCCCCGCCACTAACGTGGCCCTCGAAGAGGGGTCTGCCGACGTCAATGTGGCGAAATCTGGCGGTAGATGAGTTGATTGTGCGGGATGGAAAGATGTCGGCCGAGTCCCTCGGACTAGAGGGCTGTGAAGGCGGATCCTTACCACGCGGAGTAGCATCCATCTGCCGCGCGATCAGCGGGCGTAACGCCCAGGCCACGACGTACTGCTCATAGTGAATCGGCAGGGTCGCTTGGAAGGTTGGCGTTGCGGCATCCGGCAGCACAGGCTGAAGGAAGGGATTAGCTGCGCCCTCGCGTCGGCGCCGTGCCGATGACCGCACGACTGCCGGAAGGAAAACTTCACCTCGAACCGCAGCCTAGATAGGAATGTTGCGCGAACTCCGACATTCAGTCGCCTCTTATGACTTGTTAACAGAGGCCGGTGTTTTCCCTCAGAATCCTCTTGCGGGTTTTGTTTGCGGACCGTAGATAGCGCTTCACCGGCG